>CAIUTH010000151.1 GCA_903902075.1 uncultured Alphaproteobacteria bacterium | reverse complement strand
GCCGATGAACTCGAAGCCATCGCCGATAATATCGGCCTGCCGACCAGCTCGATCAATGTGGTCTATACTGCCACCGGCACGATCGGGCCGCAGGATGGCGATATCATCGTCAATCTCAAACCGGGCCATCGTCCGACCGAGGGCTATATCCGTGCCCTGCGCGCCAAACTGCCCCGCCTGTTCCCTCAGGCCGGCTTTGCCTTCCTCCCCTCCGACATCACCAGCCAGATCCTGAATTTCGGCGCGCCCGCGCCGCTGAACGTGCAGGTCAGCGGCACCAGGCGCGAAGAGACCGAAGACTTCGCCCAGCGGATCCTGCGCCAGATCCGCACCATTCCGGGTCTGGTGGATGCGCGCCAGCAGCAGTCCAGCAACCAGCCCAAGCTCAAGGTGGAAACCGATCGCGACCGCATGGCCCAGCTGGGCCTGACCGAAAAGGACGTCACCAGCGCGCTGGGCACCGCGCTGGCTGGCACCTCGCAATCAGCGCCCAACTTCTTCCTCAATCCCAAGAACAACGTCTCCTACCAGATGCAGGCGCAGACGCCGGAGTACAAGATGGATTCGCTGGAAGCGCTGCAGAACCTGAACATCACGCCCGCCAATGGTGGTACGCCGCAGATCCTGGGCGGCATCGCCCGCATCAGCCGGACGCAAGGCTCTGCCGTCGTCACCCATTACAATATCCAGCCGACCATCGACCTGTATGCCAGCACCCAGGACCGCGACCTGGGCGCGGTGGCCAAGGACGTGCAAAAAATCATCGACGCCAACAAGAAATATCTGCCGCGTGCCGCCACCGTCACCTTGCGCGGCCAGGTGCAGACCATGAACACGGCCTTCTTGGGTCTGTTCTTTGGCCTTCTGGCGGCAGTGGTGCTGATCTATCTGCTGATCGTGGTGAACTTCCAGAGCTGGACCGACCCCTTCGTCATCATCACCGCGCTTCCTGCGGCGCTGGCCGGCATCGTCTGGATGCTGTTCACCACCGGCACCACCCTATCGGTTCCCGCCCTGACCGGCGCCATCATGTGCATGGGCGTCGCGACGGCCAACTCCATCCTGGTGATCTCCTTTGCGCGCGAGCGGCTGGCCCATCATGGCGATGCCGTACTGGCAGCGGTGGAAGCCGGCTTCACCCGCTTCCGCCCCGTCTGCATGACCGCGCTGGCGATGATCATCGGCATGGCGCCCATGGCGCTGGGCCTGGGCGAGGGCGGCGAGCAGAATGCCCCGTTGGGCCGGGCTGTCATTGGCGGACTTGTTTTCGCGACCACCGCCACCCTGCTGTTCGTGCCGGTGGTGTTCAGCATCATCCATGGCCGCAGGGCGGCAAAAAAGGCCGCAGCCCATGCCGCCCAGACCGGAGACGTCTATGCCTGACAAGAACCATGACATGGGTCCCGTCGATCCGCAGCCCAACCAGCTGTTTCAGCACAGCGCCCCGCCCGGCCTGAAGCGCTGGGGCAGGATGGCTGTGGTCGCGGCGGTCGCGGTCGCCGTGCTGGGGATCGGCTGGCGGATGTACAAGAACCACACCACTGCGGCCTGGACCGACGCCCAGGCGGTGCCGACGGTGCAGATC
>CAIUTH010000150.1 GCA_903902075.1 uncultured Alphaproteobacteria bacterium | reverse complement strand
GGATCGTGAGCGAAATCACAAAATCGCTGGTGGCCGTGCGAAACGACTGATAAGGCGCCATGAGGTGGTGGGCGTTGCCCTGACGCTCCGGAGGCTCGCCGCTGATCGTGGTGGCGACCACGCTCTGGCCCAGCACTGTAATCATGGCATCCAGCATGCTGACGTCGATGCGCCGGCCCACACCACCAGGGCCGGACTTGTCGCGCTCGTGAATGGCGGCCAGTACGCTGAAAGCACAGGTGTAGCCACCCATGAGATCGGCAATCGGCGCGGCGGCCTTGACCGGCCGGCCCTCGGGCTCGCCGGTCACCGACATCATGCCGCTGATGGCCTGGATCATCAGGTCCATGGCAGCCCAGCCCGACAGCGGCCCCTTCTGCCCATAGCCGGAAATGGAGGCATAGATCAGCCGCGGGTTGTGCGCCTTGAGCGTGTCGTAATCAACACCGAACTTCTTCATGGTGCCGGGGCGAAAATTCTCCAGCACCACATCGGCCTGTTTGCTCATCTCGATCACCTGGGCACGGCCCTCGTCGGTGTGCAGGTCGATCGCACAACTGCGCTTGTTACGATTGAAGCCGACGAAGGTCGGGCCGCTGTCGCCAGCGAAAGGCGGGCCCCACTTGCGCGCGCCGTCACCGCTGACAGGCATTTCGATCTTGATGACGTCGGCGCCCAGATCACCCATGAGCATGCCTGCGAAAGGACCGGCCAGCGATTGCGTCAGGTCGAGGACGACGATGCCTTTGAGCGGAGCGTATGCCATCGCTACTCCCCGCCTACCCGGAACACCGGCAGCAGCATGCCCTGCTCCAGTACCTGGAATTCCACGTTGACCGCACTGTCGATCCTGATGCTCGAGTTGTCCTTGTCTGGCGCACCTTCTTCCGGCAGGAAGCGGGTGAAGATGTACACGCCTTCATCCAGTTCCACGATGCCCACCACATAAGGTGTGGCCGGACTGAATACGCCCGTGGTCCTGTGGATTTCGCTGAACGAGTACACTTTTCCGCGGCCCGAGGCGCGCACCCAGTCCATGCCGGGTTCGCCGCAGTCCGAACACAGGATGCGCCGCGGATGATGCAGCTTGCTGCAACTGCGGCAGGTCTTGATCAGAAACTCGTGACGCGTGACGCCTTCCCAATACTCCGCAGTCTCCGGGGAGGGCTGGTACAGCCCGAGAAAATTCTCGCCCGCGCGCAGCGGGAGGCCCTTGGCCCAATCGCTCATTTCCATGTTTCGTTCCTCAACTCAGTTCAGCGGTTCGCCGGTGACCAGCATCACCGAATGGCAGGCATTGGGTCCGCCGTGTCCATGCACCAGACCGACTTTCACGTCGGGCACCGGGCGACCCTCGGGGCAGCCCTTGATCTGGTCCATCACTTCCTTCAGCAGATAGAGGCCCTGGCCCGACTGACCGAAGGAGAGATAACCGCCGGTGGTATTGAAAGGCAGGCCGCCGTCGTAATCGACGCCGCCCGATTCGACAAATCGTCCGCCCTCGCCCACCGCGCAGAACCCCAGTTCTTCCAGGATAAGCACGTTGAGAAAGGAAAAGGGCGCGGAGGTCTGAACGATGTCCACGTCCTTGGGATTGAAGCCGGACATGGTATAGGCCTGCTTGGCCGCCACGCTGGCGCCGGTTCGCACGAGGTTGGGGCCGTCGGTGACCGGTTCCGCGCCCCAGAAACCCATGCGCTCGCCGATCCATTCATGCGTGGAGCATTGGCCGAAGCCAGCAATGTAGGTGGGCTTACCCGGTGAAGCCTTGGCGAGATTCGCGCGCGTGACAATGGCCGCCGAACCGATGCCGCCGGGGAACCAGGTGGCGCATTCCAGCATGCGCATGGGCGAGGCGATCATCTTGGAATTGAGCACGTCCTCGATGGTGATGGGGCCGCGCTTGTGCATGGCGGCCTGCGGGTGGTCCAGCGCCCAGCGCCGGTTCTCCACGCACACCTTGGCCAGCTGCTCGGGCGTGATGCCGTACTCATGCATGTAGCGCTGCGCGCACTGCGCGTACAGCGAAGGCGTTGTGGCGCCGTAGGGCGCTTCGAACTGCAGGTCGCCTTCCCAGTTGGCGCTGCCCTCGACCATTTCGATCCACAGCGGGCTGGCTTCGCCGCATACGCACAGGGCGTAGTCGATCATGCCGCTTTGCACCGCAAGCACCGCCATTTCGATGGTGCCCAGGGCACCGGCGCCGTGCGAGGTGACTTCACTGGAAAAGGTCGGCATGATTTTCAGCTCGTTCAGCACCGCCTGGTTGTACTGCAGCGAGCAATAGGTGCGCGGCATGCGCCCGGTAAACACCGCGCCGATCTGGGTGCGGTTGACTCCCGCTTCCTTCATGGCAAGGCCGGCGGCCTCCACCATGAGCTGCAACGGTGTCTTCTTCTCGGGATCTCCCCGTTTGCAGAT
>CAIUTH010000149.1 GCA_903902075.1 uncultured Alphaproteobacteria bacterium | reverse complement strand
GCATGCCGCTCTACGACAAGAGCCGCGAAGAGCATTACAACATCATCTCGGCCCTGCATAAGTCCATTCGCGGCAGCGATCCTGACGCTGCGCTGTATTGGCTGGCGCGCATGCTCCAGGGCGGCGAGCAACCGCTTTACATCGCCCGCCGCCTGGTGCGAGCGGCGGTGGAAGATATCGGCCTGGCCGATCCCGAAGCGGTGCATCAGGCATTGGCGGCGAAAGACGTGTTCGATTTCCTGGGCTCGCCCGAAGGCGAGCTGGCGCTGGCGCAATGTGTACTCTATCTAGCAAGTGCTCCAAAATCCAACGCGGTGTACAAGGCGCTGGGTGCGGCCAAGCGAGCGGCGCAGGAACATGGCTCGTTGATGCCGCCGGCACATATCCTCAATGCCCCCACCAAGCTGATGAAGAACCTGGGTTATGGCGCGGGCTACCAGTATGACCATGACGCCGAAGGCGGATTTTCGGGGCAAAATTACTTTCCCGACGACATGGCGCGGGAGCAGTTCTATGCGCCCAAGGACACCGGCTTTGAGCGCGAGATTGCCAAGCGGCTGGAATACTGGTCCAAGCTGCGGGCGAAACGAGGCGGGGAGGGGTAGATGGGCATGTTGTTTTCGGTTGGCGTCGGCGGCGGCCTGGGCGCCCTGGCGCGCTATTACATCGCCGGCTGGATCCAGCCGGCGGGCGCCCAGTTCAACTGGGGCATCTTCATCGTCAACATCACCGGCGGCCTGCTGATGGGCCTGATCGTGGAAGCCAGTGCGCTGAAACTGAACCTGACGCCGGAGCTGCGCAGTTTCCTGACCGTTGGCATCCTGGGCGGCTACACCACATTTTCCACCTTCTCGCTGGACAGCGCATTGCTGCTGCAAAAGGGGCAATACGGATTGGCGGCCGCCTATGTGATCGGCTCGGTTGTCCTGTCCATCGCGGCGCTGTTCGCCGGGCTGTGGATCGCGCGCGTCTTCTATGCCTGAGCTTCGCACCATAGACCCCGACGATGACGGCGTGCGGCTGGACCGCTGGTTCAAGCGGCACTATCCGCATGTGACCCACACGTTGCTGGAAAAACTGCTGCGCAAGGGCGAAGTACGGCTGGACGGCAAGCGCGCCAAGGCGAACGACCGCATCGCGGCCGGCCAGGCCATGCGCCTGCCGCCGCAGGTGATCCATGCCAAGGCGCCACAAAAGCAAAAGCCCGATGCCGAGCCCAAGCACCTGCTGGCGAGCAAGGACATGGGCAGCCTGGCGGACCGCATCCTCTACATGGACAAGCAGGTGATCGTGATCGACAAGCCGCCAGGGCTTGCGACCCAAGGCGGCAGTGGTCTCACCAAACATGTCGATGGCATGCTGGATTCCTTGCAGTACGAAAAGCCCTCGCGCCCCAAGCTGGTGCATAGGCTGGACCGCGACACCTCCGGCGTGTTGCTGATCGCGCGCACCGCGCTGGCGGCGTCGGGCCTGTCGGCCAGCCTGGCGTTGCGCGACACCTCCAAGGTTTATTGGGCGCTGACCCGCGGCGTGCCGAAGCAAAAGAATGGCGTCGTGAAGGGCGCGCTGGCCAAGGAAGGCGGCCATGGCCTGCATGGCCGCGACGAACGCATGGCGATGACCGAGGAAGGCGAGGAGGGTGCGAAGTTCTCTCTCACCGAATATGCCGTGATGGCGACGGCCGGTACCGAATTCGCATGGGTTGCGGCGCGGCCGATCACCGGGCGCACCCACCAGATCCGCGTACACCTGGCCAGCCTGGGAACGCCCATCGTGGGCGACTTCAAGTATGGTGGTACTGACAGCCGCGGCAAGGGCGACATCGCTGACAAGCTACACCTGCATGCCCGCAGCATCGATATCGGCCGCCCCGATGGCGGGCGGCTGCAGGCCACCGCGCCGCTGCCGCCGCACATGGTCAAGAGCTGGAAGCTGCTGGGTTTCAATCCCGACGACAAAAGCGATCCCTTCCCGCCCAAGAAAACCAAAAAGAAGAGATGAAGCGTTTCTACAAGGACGTCTCCGTCGCGCATGGCGTGAACGGCTTTGCGGTGCTGCTGGACGGCAAGCCGGTCAAGACGCCGGGCCGCCGCGCGCTGGCGCTGCCCACCGAAAGGCTGGCGGAGGCCATCGCCGTGGAATGGCAGAGCCAGGGCGGCGAGATCATCGCCACCACCATGCCGCTGCTGCGGCTGGCCAACACGGTGATCGACGGGGTGGCGCTCAACGCGCGCGATGTCGTCACCGCGATCCTGCGCTTTGGCGAGAACGATCTTCTTTGTTATCGCGCCCACCAGCCGCCGGAGCTGGTGAAACGGCAGGCCGAAGGCTGGGGCCTGTTGCTGGACTGGGTGCGCCAGCGTCATGGCGCGGTGATGAAAGTCGCGGAAGGCTTCAGCCATGTGGACCAGTCGCTCGATGCCTTGGGCGCCTTGCGCCAGGCGCTTGAGGAATTCGATCCCTTCACCCTGGCGGCGCTGCATGTCATCGCCTCAATCACCGGCAGCACGGTGCTGGCGCTGGCGGTGGCGGAAGGCTTCATTCCGGGCGCCTATGCCTTCCAACTGTCGCGGATCGACGAGACCTACCAGGCCGAGAAGTGGGGCGAGGACGCCGAAGCATTCAAGCGTGCCGCCGCCCTGGCGCATGAGTTGGACAAGGCGGTCGAGCTGATCGCTCTGGTCAGGTAATGCAGCGAAAGGTGCCGCTGCGAAGTCGCAACACGCTGGAGTACCGGCTGTGGGTGCGGCTGCGGGCGCTAGAAGGCGCGCGCTTTCGGCGCAAGTCGCCCTTCAAGACCTTCACCCTGGATTTTGTCGAGCATGACGCCAGGCTGGTGATCAGCCTGGAAGATGGCGAGCCGGGCAGGCGTTCCGTGCACATCGTGCGCGACCGGCTGCTCAGCGAGGCCGGTTACGTGATCCTGCGGCTGTGGCGGCGCGAGGCCGAGCGCGACCTGCATTCCGCCGTTCATCGTATCCGGCTGGTGCTGGAAGACCTGGCGGCGCCCGACTCGGTGTAGGTTCCCGCCGGGCTGAGGGGGACTGTCATGGCTGAACAATCGGGGCCGCAATGGTGCGCGCGTTTTCCGCCCTCCAAGTCGCTGGATGACCTGGTGCCGGATTTCGGCGACGCCGTGCGCGCCTTCCTTTCCCAGCTGTCCAAGGCTGGCGCCTCGGTCTCCATCGCCGATACCTATCGCCCGCCGCAGCGTGCTTACCTGATGCATTGGTCCTGCATGATCGGCGGCAGTGGCCAGGACCCCCATGCCGTGCCGCCGATGCAAGGCGTGAACATCGACTGGACTTGCGGCGGCGCGATCATCAAAGCGCGTGACGCAGCCCGGCAGATGATGACCGGCTACCAGATACAGTTTCCCGCCGCGCTGGAGAGCCGCCACACCCAGCGCCGCGCCATCGACATGACCATCGGCTGGCACGGTACCCTGAACATCCGCGACTTCAACGGCCAGAGCCATGCGATATCGGGCGGGCCGCAGAACGGCTCCAATCCGCAGCTGATCGCGGTGGGCGCAACCTATGGCGTGTTCAAGCTGGTGAGTGATCCGCCGCACTGGTCGGATGACGGGCATTAGATCCCGTCGATAACCGGACGCGCGGCCAGCCGCGACACCTTGCGCGCGGCATGCTCGATGTGATCCAGCCGCCGGCCCAAGACTTCCATCGCCGCGCTGCCATGCATCCCTGCTAGGCTGTCGCGCAGGGGCACGGCGGCATCGACGCCTTCGGCGCCACCCTCGGGGCTCAGCAGCGCCGTTACCCGTTCGCGCGTCGCGGCGATGGCCGCCTTCGCCGCGGGGGCATCCAGGTCCTGTATCCGCAGCTTCACCAGCACCGGCATGGAGGAGAGGTCGGACGCCAGGAGGTAATTGGCGCCCAGCAGTTCGCCCAGTGACGCCAGCACGCGGCGGTTGGTGTTGGGCTCGTCTGCCAGCCTTCGGATGGCGCCCGACAGTTGTGCCACCGCTTCCAGCGTCTTCTTGCGCGCCAGACGATAGCGCTGGGAGGAATGTTTCAGCCGCAGCGCCGCTTCGGCAAAGCCGGCATCGGCCGCCAGCAGGCCGCGCACCGTGTGGGGTAGGTCGTCCCGCTCCCAGTGGGGCAGCAGGTAACCGAAGGCCCAGCTCAGTCCGGCGCCGATCAGGGTATCCACGATGCGTTCGAAGAATTGCGGATGCACCAGCGGATCGACGAAATGCAGCAGCAGCAGCGACGAGATCGACGCGCCCACTGCCGTCACGCGGTACGCCACCAGGCCATAGGCATGGCTGGTGCCTACCGCCAGCACGATGAACAGCAGCAGCACCGGCGCGGGCAATGTGTTGATGAAGGTCACGGCCAGGGCGCAGCCGATCAATGTGCCGGTGACGCGGTCCCAGCGACGCTGGCTGGTGACGCTGTAATTGGCGCGCATGATCAGGGCGATGGTCAGCAGCACCCAATTTGCGTGGGCGAAGCGGGGAAAGATCAATGTCAGCCCAAGTCCCACCGTCATGGCCAGGGACAGGCGGATGGCATAACGCAGGGCGGGGCTATGCCAGCGAAACTGGTTCAGCAGCACGGTGATGCCGCGCGGCGAATCCTGGCGAAACAGGTCCAGGTCCAGCCCCGCCGCCAGGGTGGAGGGCGCCGTGGCATCGTCCAGCACCGTCGCGAGGGTGGCGATATAGCTGTCGGCCAGGACCAGCTTGTTGGTTGTGGCGGTGAAGGCGTGCACGATCGGATCGTCTGGCGTGGCCGCGTGCGCCTGCGCCACCGCGTCCTGCAACTGCCGCGCATCCTCGGCATGGCACAGGGGCGTGGTGTGACCATGGCGGAAGCGCAGTGCCAGGGTCAGCCGTTCCACTTCCTCCGCCATCTGGCTGACGAACTTGTTCAGCCGCCACATCAGGTCGCGCTGCGGCGCATGGCGCAGCGCTTCCAGGTCCGCGTCCGACGACAGCACGGTTTCGAACGCGTCCAGCAACGCAATCAGCGTGTCGATGCGCTTGAGCTGCATCCTGTGCGAACGGCGCGCGAAAAGACTGTCGCGCGCCGCCTGCAGCCGGTCGGCCAGCGCGGCATGGGCGTCGATCAGGGCGCGGAAGGCGCCATGGCCGGTGGTGTCGGGATTGTAGAGGGCTGCCTTGGCCCGCAGGTAGGCGGCGAAGGCGTGCATCGCTTCGGCCAGCAGCAGCCGGCGGCCCCGGTCGTCGAACAGCCAGGCGATGAGCACGGCATAGACGGTGTAGCCGAACGCGCCCAGCACCGTGAGCATCAGGTGATCGGCCAGGTCGGACGGGGTGGCAAAGCTCTGGCCCATGGCGAAGACGAAGGCCAGCACGCTGGTCATCGCCAGGCTCATCACCCATTTGCCGTAAGCGGAGATCAATCCGGCCCACAGTCCGACAGATGCGGTGGCGATGATGAAGGCCGTGGTGTCGAAGCGTGCGAAGCCCGACAGGCCTGTGAAGAATACGGAGCTGAGAAAGGCAAAGCCCATGATCCAGGCCTTCTGGCGCAGGGGATCGGTACGGTCGCTGATGGAAACACAGACTGCGCCGCTGGCGGCGGCCACGGCGGCCGCAAAGCCCAACGCCCAGCCGATGGTGACGCCGGTCAGCCCCACCCCGATGGCCACGGACAGGCCATTTTCGATATGGGCCCGGAATACGGCCAGGGAAATGGAGCGGGGAAACGAAGCCATCTTGTGTGGAGAATAGGGCTGACTATGTTAGATGCGAGCTTTTCTTTTGCCGCAGGAGATGTGTGTGAGCGACGATATTACCTCCATGCGGGTGCATGTGCATGGCTTTGTCCAGGGCACCGGCTTTCGCGACTTCCTGGTGATGGCCGCGCAGCAGCAGAATCTGGACGGCTGGGTGCGCAACCGCTCCGACGGATCGGTGGAGGCCCTGGTCTCCGGGTCCACCAAGGCGGTGGAGATTTTCGTCACCAACGCCACCCGGGGTCCGCAGGGCGCCAAGGTCAGCGCTGTAGACCTTCACAACAGTGAACCGCCCGCCGAGAAGGGTTTTATCCGCCGGCCTTCGCTCTAGGCGCGTACGCGCTTCAATTCACGGAACGCGGACAGCGCGAAAACCAGCAAAGCGATCAGGCTGAGCAGGCTGCCGATGCCCACCATCGGCTCCAGTGCGGTGTTGCCCGTGCTGAGCATGATCGCCAGGGACGGGATCATGATGACAACGCCCAGGGCGGCGCAGGTATAGTTGATCCAGGCCAGGCGCGGCGAGAAAGTCTCGCGGGTCAACGCATAGAAGGTGCCGTAGATTGCCATCGTCACCCAGCCCAGCAAATTGAGATGGGCATGCGCCGGCGCCAGCGCGAAATTCTGCGACACCGCCATGGCGATGCCCCAGCACATTCCCATTGCGAGAAACAAGGCGCCTTTCATGAAGAAAGCTGCGGATACGCGCGGCATGAAATTCCCCCTTTTGAAATGACTAGCCGAAAATCTTCTTGAAGCTCTGCATCAGCGCAACATCCACGTCCGCCATGGACACCTGTATCCCCAGGTCCGCCAGACTTGTGACGCCATGGGCGGTGACGCCGCAGGGCACGATGCCGGAGAAATGTGACAGGTCCGGCTCAACATTCAATGCCACGCCATGCAGGGTGACCCAGCGCTTGATGCGCACGCCAAGCGCCGCGATCTTGTCTTCGCGCATTCCCCGTTGAACCCAGATGCCGACACGGCCTTCGCGCCGCTCGCCCTTGACGTTGAACTGCGCCAAGGTCTCGATCAGCCATTGCTCCAGGTCGCGCACATAGCCGCGCACATCGGGCGTGCGGGTCTTCAAATCCAGCATGGCGTAACCCACGCGCTGGCCCGGCCCGTGATAGGTGAACTGGCCGCCGCGCCCGGTGCGGTAGACCGGAAAGCGCGCGTCCAGAAGATCGGCGTCGTTGGCGCTGGTGCCTGCGGTGTAGATGGGGGGGTGTTCCAGCAGCCATACCAATTCTCTGGCCTGTTCGCCGGCTGTGCCATCAGCGATGGCGGCAGCGCGGGCCTCCATTGCGGCAAGCGCCTCGGGGTAAGGCACCGGCTGGTCGCTGATCTTCCACTCAACCTGGGTTTTTGGGGCGGTCTTTACGGGGGCGTCCAAATTAAGCTTTCCGAAACCATGTTCCGGCAGGCTGGCCGGGCTTCCATCAATGTAAGGCCCCGGCCCATGGCGTCCAATGTCGATAATGTCAAAGTCGAGATCTCGGTCGTGCTGGGCCGCTCGGTGATCCCCATGCACCAGCTGCTGCGCATGGGCCGCGGAGCGGTGATCGAGCTGGATACCCACCAGGACGATCCCGTGACCATCCTGGCCAATGACAAGCCGGTGGCGAAGGGCGAAATCCAGATCCAGGGCGACAAGATCGCGGTTTCCGTGGTCGACCTGCTGAAGGGCTATTAATACGTCAGATTTGACGTATAATTATTTATTCCCCACCTGAAACTTGCATTTTACCCCCTCCGGGCATACCTCTCTGCGACTGAGAGGGCCTGATGCTTCCCCTTGTCCTGAACCCCGTCAATCTCAAGACCGGCCTGGCCGGCCGTGGGCCTGAACGCGACCGCAGGGCCGCCTTGCTGGCGGAGGCGGGGGTGGAAGTGCGGCTGCTGCCCGAGCCTGTCCCTGACGATCTTCTGGCCTCCCTGCAGGTCCTGTTCGTTGCCGGCATCCCCGAGGGGGAGGCTCGCGAGATCGCCATCCGAGCCCGGCGCCTGGGCGTGCTGGTCAATGTCGAGGACGTGATGCCCCTGTGCGATTTCCACGTTCCGGCCATGGTGCGCCGGGGCGAGTTGCTGCTGACCGCCTCGACCGGCGGGCATGCGCCGGGCCTGGCCCGCGCCCTGCGCGAAACCCTGGCTGACCAGTTCGGCCCGGAATGGACCTTGCGGCTGAAGGAACTGGGACTGGCGCGCGCCAAGTGGCGCAGCCAGGGGCTTTCGCCCCGGGAAGTGTCCCAGAATGTGCGCGAGATGATCGCGCGGATGGGCTGGCTATGAACAACGTGACCGTCATCGACACCAAGCGGGGCCTGCGTCCGCATGCCATCGAGGAAAACCCCGCGCACCTGATAGAGCTGCAGGACAAGGCGGCGGGCCGCGATGCGCACGGTATTCTGGAATTGGCCCTGACCGGTGAATTCGCCGGCAAGACGGCGGTGGTGTCGTCGTTCGGCGCCGAAAGCGCCGTGCTGCTGAAACTGGTGGCCGACATCGATCCCAACACTCCCATCCTGTTCCTCAACACCGGCAAGCTGTTCGGCGAGACCTTGCGCTACCGCGACCGTTTGCAGGACGTGCTGGGGCTGGGCGATGTGCGTTCGCTGTCGCCCTCGCTGGACGACTGCACCGAGAAGGATCCCGAAGGCAGCTTGTGGTCGACCAATGCCGATGCCTGCTGCGATTTCCGCAAGACCATTCCCCTGGCGCGCGCGCTGGCGCCGTTCCGGGCGCAGGTGACGGGGCGCAAGCGCTTCCAGACCCGCGAGCGCGCCGACATGCTGCCGGTGGAATTCCATGATGGCCGCTACCGGTTCAATCCGCTGTGGCAGTGGGACCTGCAGCAGCTGGAATCCTTTGCCGAGCGCAACAAGCTGCCGCCCCATCCCCTGGTCGAGGATGGCTATCCCTCCATCGGCTGCATGCCCTGCACCCGCCGGGTCCAGGCAGGCGAGGATTACCGGGCCGGCCGCTGGGCCGGGCTGGACAAGGATGAGTGCGGCATCCACCTGACCGACGGCGGCGGCATCTAAGGCGGATCCTTTGGTCCCCGAGTGCGTCGCGTTCGCACGCTGTCGCTACGAACCGCTCATGGGCCAAGTGCCCACTTCGCTCGACGCTCATGCTCGGATGACCAAAATCTGTCGCCTTAAAGCGTTCTGATTCCATAAGGGACGAACATTGCGGAACTTTCAGGAAAACCGCGAGTTTCCTTTGCGGAGGGCTGGAGTGCGCTGGAGTTTTCTAGGGTCTTCCTCGCCATTGTGAAAGGAAATCTATGAAAACCTCGCTGAAAATCCTGCTGACCGCCGGCTTGCTGTGCGGTGCGGGCATGTCCGCCACCGTCCCGGCTGCTGCCCAGCCCAGCGGCTTCTCGTTCCGGATGGGCGATATCGGCTTTGCCTATGACGACGGCTATTATGACCGTTCGCATCGCTGGCATGCCTGGCGCCATCAGCGCGAACGCGAATGGTATCGTGCCAATTACCGCAATCACTATCGCGGCTATCGTCATGACCAGGACCGGGACGGCATTCCGGACCGCATGGATCGCGACCGGGACAATGATGGCACCCCGAACTATCGGGACAGCCGTCCGAACAATCCCTATCGCCGCTAAAGTGGCGACGTGAATGAGACCCCGCGGGAGTGATCCCGCGGGGTTTTCATTTCAGCGTTTGCGCTATTTCCAGCAGGATCGGCGCCATCGAGGCGACCAGCGACAGCGCCATGGCGATGTTGAACAGCCGCAGCGCGGTGTGGCTGCGCAGCCAGCGGCGGATGCCGGCGCCGAAGGCGGCCCAGGTCAGGGTGCTGAAGATGCTGACGACCAGGGAGACGGCGGCG
>CAIUTH010000148.1 GCA_903902075.1 uncultured Alphaproteobacteria bacterium | reverse complement strand
GTGATCGCCGATGAATCCAAGCTGGTGCCGCGGCTGGGCAAGTATCCGCTGCCGGTGGAGGTGGTGGAGTTCGGCCACAAGTCCATCGCGGCGCGGCTGAACGCGGCGCTGGCCGCGGCCGGCTATGCCAATGTGCCAATGACCCTGCGCCAGCGCGATGGCGTCACCTTCAAGACCGATGGCGGCAATGTGATCTATGACTGCGCCTTTGGCACGATCCAGAGTGCCCCCAAACTGTCGGCGGCGATATCGGCGGTGCCCGGTGTGGTAGAGCATGGCCTGTTCATCGGCATCGCCACCACCCTGCTGATCGCAGCCGACGGCGAGATCGAAGTCATCAACCGCGTGTAACCCAGTCTGGTCTCCCGCGAAGTTGGGCTGAGACCTTCGGAAGATCGCCATGACAAAATACGACTATGACCTGTTCGTCATCGGCGGCGGCTCGGGCGGTGTGCGGGCCAGCCGCATGGCGGCGCTGGCAGGCGCGCGCGTGGCGCTCGCCGAGGAATGGCGCATGGGCGGCACCTGCGTCATCCGCGGCTGCATTCCCAAGAAGCTGCTGGTCTATGCCAGCCAGTTCTCGGAAAATGTGATGGACGCCGCCGGCTATGGCTGGGATTTCGGCCAGGCCAGGTTCGACTGGCCGGCCCTGATCGCCAACAAGGACAAGGAAATCTGCCGGCTGGAAGGCCTCTACACCGCCAATGTCCAAAAGGCTGGTGTCACCATCCTTCAGGACCGCGCGGTGTTCGAGGACGAGCACACTTTGCGGCTGGTCAATTCGAACAAAATGGTCACGGCGGAAAAAATCCTGATCGCCACAGGCAACCGTCCTACCCGCGACATGGGCACCAGCCATATCGTGCCGGGCGCCGAGCTTTGCATCACGTCGGACGAAGCCTTTCACCTGAAGGAGCTGCCCAAGCGCATCCTGATCGCCGGCGGCGGCTATATTGCCCTGGAATTCGCCCATATCTTCCACGGGTTGGGTTCCAAGGTGTCGGTCCTGTACCGCGGCGACAAGCCGCTGCGCGGCTTCGACGACGATATGCGCGACGCCCTGTGCACCTCGATGCAGGAGCGCGGGCTGGAAGTGCTGCTGGGCTGCGAATTCACCAAGGTCGAGAAGCGCGGCGACTGCCTGCATGTGGAAACCAACAAGGGCGCGGTGATCGAGTGCGACCAGATCCTGCTGGCGATCGGGCGCATGCCCAATACCACCGCGCTGCATGTCGAAAAGGCCGGTGTGGAGCTTGGGCCCAGAGGCGAAGTCAAGGTGGATGACTTTTCCCGCACCAGCGCGAGCCACATCTATGCGGTGGGCGACGTTACCGACCGGGTGCAGCTGACCCCCGTGGCGATCCACGAAGCCATGTGTTTTGTGGAAACCGCCTTCAAGAACAATCCGACAAAACCTGATCACATGCATGTGCCCAGCGCCGTCTTCACCACCCCGGAACTGGCCTGTGTCGGCTACAGCGAACAGAAGGCGTTGCTGAAGGGTCACGCCATCGATGTCTACAAATCCACCTTCAAGCCCTTGCTGCACACCCTGGGCGGCCGCGGCGTGCGCACCCATATGAAGCTGATCGTGGACAGCAAGACCGACAAGGTTCTGGGTTGCCACATCTTCGGCGATCACGCCGCCGAGATCATCCAGATCGTGGCGGTGGCGCTGAAGATGGGCGCCACCAAGAAGGACTTTGACGGCACCATGGCGCTGCATCCTACGGCCGCGGAAGAGCTGGTGACCATGCGCACCAAAAGTTACAGCAAGACGCCTTGAGTATCGGCGTCACCATCGCTTAACCAACGCGCCGGATTTCACGCCGCCGTCATTTTTTTCTGATTTAAATCTGCCGTCATGAGGGGCGGGCTTCTGACAGCGGCAACTTTTTTGACGCTTGTGCTGGCGCAAAGTACGTCGGCGCAAAGCGTGTGCTCGCCCATGTATGCGCCCACCTTTGCAACGCATACCCGTCCGCCCACCGGCGATGAACTTGCTGCACCAGGGCGAAAGCCGCTGGGTGATGCTCAAGGCGGTGATCCGCCCTGATGGCACCGCCGAGGTCGGGGTTTGGAAAAGCAGCGGCCTCACCGCCCTGAACGAGCGGGCGGTATCCTGGGTTCGCGATCACTGGCGCTGGCCCAAGGGCTGCGTCCCGGGCACCACCAAGCGCATCGCTATCGGCTTTTCCGGCTGGTAAGCCTTTAACTTTATTGATTTTGTCCCGGCCGATGGTGTTTACCCCTGCGCCTGATGCGCTGGTAAAGTCGTCCCCAATCTACTATATCCGGCGCCCGTTATGGAGTTTTCGACCGTGGCCCAAAGCTGGACCCCGCAAAGTTGGCAGGAAAAGACCGCCCGTCAGATGCCGG
>CAIUTH010000147.1 GCA_903902075.1 uncultured Alphaproteobacteria bacterium | reverse complement strand
ATGCAGTATTGCGACAGATAGATGCCCAGCAGCATGCGGTTGGCCAGAAGCTGGCTGACGATGCCCCAGCGGATCGGCTGCGCCGCCGTGGCCGGCTTGTCCAGGTTCACCAGTGCGCCACCTTCCTCGATGAAGGCATATTCGCGCTTGGAGATGTGCTTGTGGCGCGCGGGCGCGTGGACCACCAGGGCGAAGATCACCGCTCCGGCAAATCCGATCACGCCCATCCAGAAGAATACCGATTCCCAGCCATGATACTGCGCCAGCCAGCCCATCAGGGGATTGAAGGCGACCACCGAAAAATATTGCGAGGCGTTGAAGATGGCGCTGGCGGTGCCGCGCTCCGATTTGGGAAACCAGTTGGCCACGATGCGGGCATTGGCCGGAAAGCTCGGCGCCTCGGCAAAGCCCAGCGCCAGGCGCAGGATGAACAGGCTGATCATCACCGGCACGAAGGACAGGTAAGATACAAAAGCCTGCAGTCCGGTGAAGACCGCCCAAAGTCCGATCGCCCAGAGATAGACGGGGCGCGAGCCATACTTGTCCAGCAGTGCGCCGCCGGGAATCTGCGCGATGGCATAGGACCATGCGAAGGCCGAGAAGAGATAGCCCAGTTGCACCGGGTCCAGATGGAATTCGGCCGCCAGCGGCTTGCCCGCCATCTGCAAGGTGGCGCGGCTGGCATAGGCGATGGACGAGATCATGAACAGGACAGCGATGATCCAGAAACGGACGTGGCTGTTGCGTGTCTCGGTGATCGGCGTCATGGCTGCTCCACCCTCTGGCTAGATGGACCGCTCGCGGGTCCTTTATCGGTATTTTGGGCCTTGAAAAGGCTCGTAAAATCTAGGGATGGAAGCTTGGCCCGTCCAAGCCAAAGGTTCAAGCGATCAATGCGGGCTTTGCATTGATCCGGCTGCCCTATTCTTGTGCTGCGAGTGCTTCCAGCGTTTCGGGATCGGGCTCGGTGCGCAGCAGGTCCAAGAAGGCCGAAAGCGCCGGATTGTCATTGTCGCTGCGCCAGGCGGCATACAGCTCCACCGGCACGGGCGGGTTGGTCTCTACCGGGCGAAACTGCACGTCATCGAAGTGCAATGACATGGCGGCCTCCGGTACAAGGGCGGCGCCGATGCCGGCGCGCACCAGCGCCAGCATGGAATGGATCTGTGCCAGGGACTGGATGGTGACGGGTGCCACGCCAGCGGCCTCGAACAGGCCGGCCAGCATGTCGTGGAAATAGCGCGCGCCATCGGCCGCATACATGATCAGCGGCTGGCGGTCGAAATGCTTCAGGGTGAGGGTAGCTTCCGACAGGCGCGGATCGCCCATCGGCAACGCCGCCACCAGATGTTCTTCCGCCACTTTCAGGGTTGTGAATTCGCTGCGGGCGATGGGCGGACGCAGCAGGCCGGCGTCGATGCGCCCGGTGACCAGACTTTCCACCTGTTCGGACGAAACCATCTCCTTCAGTGCCACATCTATGTTGGGGGCATGGCTGGCGCGTTGCAGGAGCAGGCGCGGCAGGAAGCTGTAGCCGCTGGCGGCGGTGAAGCCCAGGGTGATGGTACCGGCCTCGCCTGACGCGATGCGGCGGGTGGCCAGGGCGGCGCTTTCGGTCAGGCGCAGGATGCGGCGTGCTTCCAGCAGGAACACCCGGCCCGCCGGGGTCAACTTTACCGCGCGGCTGGTGCGGTCCAGCAAGCGCACCCCAGCACATGTTCCAGAAGCTGGATCTGCCGCGACAAGGGCGGCTGGGTCATATTCATGCGCGCGGCGGCGCGGCCGAAATGCAATTCCTCGGCGGCGGCGACAAAACAGCGAAGCTGGCGCAGTTCGAACTGGGACCAGAAGGATGGGCCTGTCATGGCCCAACCCTATAGCGGCAAAGGCGTCCGCCTCAAACCGGCTTGGTGGTTTCGATCAGCTTTTTCAGGCGGGCGAACTGGTCCGCATTCAGATCGGTCAGGGGTGCGCGCACCGGGCCGGCGGGGCGGCCGATGGCGGTCATGCCGGCCTTCACAATGGACACGGCATAGCCCTTGTTCTCGTTGCGGATGGCGATATAGGGCAGCACGAATTCCTTCAGGCCCTTGATCACCTTGGCCTGGTCCTTGGCGCGCACCGCGTCATAGAAGGACAGCGCCCATTCCGGCATGAAATTGTAGATGGCCGAGGAATAGGTGGTCACGCCCATTTCCAGATAGGGCAGGGCGAAGGTTTCCGCCGTCGGCAGGCCGCCGACATAGGTGAGGCGGTCGCCCATCTTGGCATAGACGCGCATCATCAGCTCGATGTCGCCGACGCCGTCCTTGAAGCCGACCAGGTTGGGATTGCGGTCGCACAATTTGGCCAGGCTGTCTTCGGTCAGCACCGCGTTGTCGCGGTTGTAGACGATGACGCCGATCTTCACGGCTTTGCACACCGCCTCGACATGGGCCATCAGGCCTTCCTGGTTCGGCACCATCAGGTAAGGCGGCAGCAGCAACAGGCCATCGGCGCCGGCCTTCTCGGCTGACTTGGCCAGCTCGACCGCGATGGCGGTGCCATAGCCGCAGCCGGCGATCACCGGGGTCTGGCCCTTGGTTTCCTTCACCGCGGCGGTGACCACGCTTTCCACTTCCGACGGGGTGAGGGAGAAGAATTCGCCGGTGCCGCCGGCGGCGAACAACCCGGTCAGGCGCTTGAAGCTGAGCAGCCAGGCGCAATGTTCGCGGTACGGGCCTTCCTGGAACTGGAAGTCCTTGTTGAAATGGGTGACGGGGAAGGACAGAAGGCCCTTGGCCAGGGTCTGCGCCATTTCGGTGGGCGACATGTTGCTCATGACTTCTTGTCCTTGTGCAATGCGGTGATGGTCGCGGGTTTTTAGCGGTCCTGTCCCCCGCGGCCAACCCCAAACTGGCTATGAACCGATGCGGTTTTTGGATGGGCGTGGTAGGAACGGGCAAGGATAAAAAGGGGACGGGAATGAACCGCAGGGACATGCTGACAGGGGCCGCCGCCATGATCGCGACTTCTTCCGATGTTGGGGCGGCAATAGCCCAGCCCGCCGGCAAATGGGACACCGCCAGGCTGGACGAAGCCGCCAAGGTCATGGACGGCTGGATCGCCGACGGCCGGGTCCAGGGCGCCTCCATCCTGGTGACGCAAGGCTCGCACAAATACGCCCGCAATTTTGGCACCGCCCAAAGCCGCGACAAGGGGCCGGAGCCGGTATTCCTGCTGGCGTCCATCACCAAGCCGATCACCGCGGCGGCAGTCATGACCCTGGTGGATGCCGGCCAGCTTTCGCTGGGTGACAAGGTGGCGAAGTTCTTCCCCTCCTTCGCCGGCGAGGGGCGCGAGACCATCACCGTCCGCCACTGCCTGACCCATACCGGCGGGCTGCCCGACATGCTGGCTGACGACGAGATGCTGCGCGAAAAGCATGCAGCCCTGGCGGATTACCGCGAAGGCGCGATCAAGGCGCCCCTGAAATTCACGCCGGGCAGCAAATACTCCTATTCCAGCATGGGAATCCTTCTTTCGGCGGAGATCGCCCAGAAGATCACCGGCAAGTCTTTTCCCGACATCGTGGAAGACCGTGTGTTCAAGCCGCTGGGCATGCACCACACCGGCTATGGCCTGCGTGGACGGGCCAACAGCACGACCGTGCCAAGCCAGGGTGCGCCGGCCATGACCGAAGCGGGCAAGAAAAGCTGGAACAGCTGGAACTGGAACAGCGCGTATTGGCGCAACCTGGGTGCACCCTGGGGCGGAGCGCTGGGCAGCGCCGCCGACATCGCGCGCTTCTATGAAGAATTCCTGAACCAGCGCGGCCGTATCCTGAAACCGGCAACGGAAAGCCTGATGATCACCAACCAGAGCCCGTCCGGCGTGAAGGCCAGCGGTTTGGGTTTCGACCTGCCGCCCAGCGTCGGCGCGCCGTCCTGCGGGCCGCGCACTTTCGGCCACAATGGCTCGACCGGCACTTACAGCTGGGCCGATCCGGACACTGGCACGGTTTGCGTCGTGCTGACCTCGCTATACGAGGCGGCGGTGCGCCCGCATCCCATCCACCTGGTGGGTGATCTGGTAGCGCAGGCGGTGGCGAAAGCCTGATTGGCGTTTCGCCGATCTGGCCCGCGCATTACAGGCTTCTTGCCCTCATTTCGCCTTGGGCAGGGCGAAAACATATACGGCGTGGCCGACAAGCGGGCGGTTGCGCTCGAAAGCGAACATGCTGCTGGGCCGAAGCTGCGGGCTGCCGCCGTTATAGCCTGTGGGAACCGCCACGAACTGCTCGCCATTGACGCTGAAGGTTGTTGGGAAGCCCTGCGCCGTGGTCCCGAGGCGTGTGGTCCACAGGGTCTTGCCGGTCTTCACGTCGAACGCCCGAAAGGTGCGGTCCCAGTCACCGACAAAGCCGATACCGCCCGCCGTCGTCATGGTGCTGGTCAGGAAGGGCGCGCGCTGCTGGAAGGTCCAGATGGGCTTCAGATCCTTCACCCGGTACGCGCTCACGCGCCCCATATTGCCGTCCGAAGCAGGGGATTCGAAGTTTCCAATCATGTCGCCCTGCGAGGTGACGCAGATCTGGTCGAGCGGGAAGATGATCAGGTCCTCTTCGGGGACGTAGCTCGCGGCCGGCCAGTTGTGGCCGCCCGACTGGGCCGGGCAGGACGGACGCGAGTTGCCCGACTCGGGATGCACGACGTCCGGGCGGTAGGTGCCGCGGCCGGTCTGGCGGTCGATGCTGGTGAAGACATTCTGAAAAACCATCGGCTTGTAATCCAGGAACTTGCCGTTGGTGCGGTCCAGCTTCCAGAGAATGCCTTTCTTGCCGGCGGTCAGAAGAAGCTTCTGCGAGCCGCTGTCCACCAGGATCTTCTCATAGACCTCATCCAGATCCAGGCCTTCGTCCGGCGCGGTCTGGTGGTACCATTTGAGCTTGCCGGTATCGACGTCCAGCGCGATCGTGGCGTTGCTGAACAGCTTGTCGCCAATGCCGTTCTTGCCCGACTTGGCCTGGCCGGTGCCCCAATAGGTGAGCCGCAGCTTGGGATCATAGGTGCCCGCGATCCAGGCGTCGGCGCCGGCCCGCTGGCCGTTGCTCATGTTGCCCCAGCTGTCGCCGCCCGGCTCGCCCGAATAGGCGACGGTAGAGAATTTCCAGAGCTGGTGGCCGTCCTTGGGGTCATAGGCGGCGATGAAGCAGCGATCCTCCAGCGAAGCCTCGTCGCAGACGCCGCGCCCGACGATCAGCTTGCCGTCGGCGATCATCAGGCCGCCGATCTTGTCGTTGCCGAAATCGGTATGCTTGAACTTCCAATTGATTTTTCCGGTGCGGGCGTCCAGCGCATACAGCGTGGCGTCGCTGGCGGGATAGAAGAGCTGGTTGCCGTACAACACCATGGCGCGCGCCGTGGCATTGACCTGGTTTTCCAGCCGCGGCCCCAGGGAGTTTTCCCAGATCAGGTCGCCGGTCGCGGCGTTCAGCGCCTGCACCTTGTTGTTGACGGCGGTGGAGACGAACATCACCCCGTCATGCACCAGAGGCGTGATCTGCTGGCGTTCGCCGTCGTCCAACGACCAGACCCAGCGAAGCTGCAGGCTCTGCACATTCTGGGCATTGATCTGCTTCAGCGGCGAATGGCTCCAGCCGGCATAATTCTGGTAATGCATCAGCCAATCCTGGGCCGGCGCATGCAGCAGCATCTCTTCGGTTACGGGGGTGTATTTTTCGACCGTTCCGGGAAAGGTCAGGCCGGTGGGCTGAGGCGCGCCGCTCAGGCTGGTATAGCCAGCATACAGGCCGCCCGTTCGGCGCGTTGGGAGGAGGGTGCTGATCACCACCGGCGCGGTTGAAGGCGTAAAGTCGGCGGCACCGGCCGTGGCGCCGTTGCTCTTGAGGATATACGCCACGACCTGGGCGGTTTCGGCATCGCTCAGGCTACCGGGATTGCTGAACGGCATGGTGGTCTTGATGCGGGCATAAAGGTCCTTGGTGCCGCGCGTATTCCAGCGACCCGTGAAGGCCGGGCCGACCAGCTTGATGGTTTCGCCACCGGCGTCATGGCAGATGGCGCATTTGCCGTCATAGACAGACTTTCCGGCCTGCGCCTGCGCATCCGTGAAGGGGCCGGGCGCGGCCCCGGTCTGTGCGACTGCGGCCCATGTCCACAGGGCGGCAGCGCCGACCGCCGCGAGTGTCACGGCGGCGGCGATGGCGCGCATGGACGTTTTCCGATTCTTGATCATGTCTTTATTGCTCCGCCGGTCAGGCGCCGGGCTTTTTCGCCGGGCTGGGTGACTCGTCTTCGAGAATGCTCGGGATATACCAGTCATACATCTGCGGCACGTCCTGGCCGACGGTGACGTGCGCGGGCTGGAACCAGCCCCACAGATTGCCCTTGGGCGCGCTCTGACTGTTAAGAATGACGTATAGCTTACCGCTCTTCAAAGCGGCGACCTGATCCGCGGTCAGGATGAACGTGCCGGAGATGTCGCCGCTCTTTGCCTGGGGGATCGTGAGGTCGCCGATCGCCGGTCCGGTTCCACCCATCACGTTGCCGATATGCAAACGGGCCTCGGTGGCCGACGAAGACAGCCCCGCGAACTTGCCGCTTAGCGTGAATTTGTTGTTATCGAGCACCGCCAGCACCGTGCCGCGGCCTTGGGCACTGGCCCCCTGCCGGCCGTTCTTCGGCGTCGGACCGATATCGGTCTGGTAATTGTCCGCGGCAAGCGCCGGAGCACAGAAGGCGGCACACAGGGCCGCCGCGGCCAGGGCGCGCGAAACAGGTCTAGAAATCACGATCACTTCCTCCGGCAAGCGGGCCAACTTTTCCAGTTCGGGTACCCGTGTCAACGATATATCGCACCAAGGCGCGGGTCAGCCGCCCTTCTGTTGCGCCAGATCGAAAATCTGGTCCATGGGCACCCATTTCTGGCCCGGTGCGGCATGGGGCAGGGCCCTCTGGAAGCCCCACATCAGGGTTTCCCACTGATCATATTCCGGCGGGATATTGCGGGCGCGAGGATAGTCGTCGGCCACGGTGGCAATCATCACCATCCGCTCGCCCGTGCGCCAGATTTCCATGCCCTCGATCCCTTGGGCGCGGATGTCGTCCACGATGGCGGGCCATACCCTGCCGGGGGTGTGAAACCCCTCATATTCGGCTATTTTCGCCGCATCATCGACCAGGTCCAGCGCGAAGCACAGGCGGCGGCTCATTTTGTTATTCTCCGGGCAAGGGCTTGGACTATAAGAGCCTTCTTCGCATCCAGGAGCAATCATGGCGTCTTTCCTGCGGCTTCATCCGACCGACAATGTAGTGGTGGCGGTGGCCGGCCTGTCCCCTGGCGACATCGTGGATGATGTGAAGATCACAAGGCGTATTCCCCCCGGCCACAAGGCCGCAGTGCGTCCGATTCTGAAAGATCAGCCCGCCCTGAAGTTCGGCCAGATCATCGGCTTTGCCACACAGGACATCGCGCCCGGCGACTGGGTGCATGAGCACAATATCGGCTTTCACGCCGTAGACCGCGATTACCAGTTCGAGGTGGATGCCCGCGATCCCGCGCCCGCTGTGCCGCAGGCGACCTTCCAGGGCTTCCGCCGCGCCAATGGCAAGTTCGGTACCCGCAATTACCTGGGCATCCTGACCTCGGTGAATTGCTCGGCCACCGTGGCGCGGCTGATCGCTCGCGAAGTGGAAAAGAGCGGCATGCTGGACGATTATCCGGAAATCGACGGCATCATCCCGCTGGTGCATGGCCATGGCTGCGGCATGGACAGTAAGGGCGAAGGCTATGAGGTGCTGAAGCGCACCCAATGGGGCTATGCCGCCAATCCCAACATGGGCGCGGTGCTGATGGTGGGACTCGGGTGCGAGACCTTCCAGATCGGGCGCTGGAAACAGGCCTACAACATTGCCGAAAGCGACACGTTTCGCTCGCTGACCATCCAGGACACCGGCGGTACGCAGAAAGCGATCGATGCGGGCATCGCCGCGGTGCGCGACATGCTGCCGGCGGCGGGCGCGGTGAAGCGCGAGACCGCGCCGGCCTCCGAACTGATGCTGGCCCTGCAATGCGGCGGCAGCGACGGTTATTCCGGCATCACCGCCAATCCGTCTTTGGGTGCGGCGGTGGATTTGCTGGTTGCCCATGGCGGCACTGCCATCCTGTCCGAGACGCCCGAAATCTATGGCGCCGAACATCTGCTGACGCGGCGCGCCAGTCCGGAGGTCGGCAAGAAGCTGATCGCCCGCATCCGCTGGTGGGAGGATTACACCAGCCGCAACGCCGGCAGCATGAACAACAATCCTTCGCCGGGGAACAAGGCGGGCGGCCTGACCACCATCCTGGAAAAGTCGCTGGGCGCCGCCGCGAAGGGCGGCACGACGCGGCTGAAGGATGTGGTGGAATATGCGGAACCTGTCACCACCAAAGGATTCGTGTTCATGGATACGCCCGGCTATGACCCTGTCTCGGCGACGGGGCAGGTGGCGGGCGGCGCCAATATCCTGTGCTTCACCACCGGGCGCGGCTCGGCCTATGGCTGCAAGCCGACGCCCTCGATCAAGCTGGCCACCAACACGGCCGTCTATGAGCGCATGACCGACGACATGGACATCAATTGCGGCGATGTGCTGGACGGGGTTTCCATCCAGGACAAGGGCAAGGAGATCTTCGCGCATATCTTGGAGATCGCGTCCGGCACCCGCTCCAAGTCCGAGAAGCTGGGCTATGGCGATGCCGAATTCGTGCCCTGGCAGATCGGCGCCACCATGTAGCGCGCCCGCGCTTTTTCCGCTTAACTGGCGGAAAATATGGGCGCGGGGGAAGCATGAACAAGTTGCCAGTGGTCGAGCGGCGGTATGTCATCGCCTTTGCGCTGACCGCGACCTTGTTCTTCGCCTGGGGCCTGGCGTCGCAGTTCAACGACCTGCTGCTGCATCATTTCCAGAAGGCGCTGGACCTGACCCGGCCGCAGGCCAGTCTGACCCAGTTCGCTTTCTATATCGGTTATTTCTGTGCGCCCCTGCCGGCCGCGATGGTCATCCGCCGCCTGGGCTACAAGAAGACCATCATCATCGGCCTGGCGCTGTACGCCATCGGCGCCTTCCTGTTCGTGCCGGCGGCGCATATGCGCGTCTACTGGATCTTCCTGGCGGCGCTTTACATCATCGCCATTGGCGCGGGCTTTCTGGAAACCAGCGCCAACCCCTACATCACCATCTTGGGGGCGCCGGAGACTGCGTCGCCGCGGCTGAACTTTGCCCAGGCCTTCAACGGCGTTGCCTCCGTGCTGGGGCCGTTGGTCGGCGGCTATGTGATTTTTTCCGGCGTGGAATATACGCCGCAGCAGATGGCGGCGATGGGACCGGCTGCCGTGGATGCCTGGCGTGCGCAGGAGGCGGCCTCGGTCGGCCCACCTTATCTGGTGCTGGGCGTGCTGATGGTGGTGATTGCGTCCGCCATTGCGCTGACAAAATACCCGCCGCTGCGCGCCGATGTGACGCCGCAAACCGCGCGCTCGCCCTTTGCCGTCTTGGCGCGCCCGCGCGTCCTGTATGCCGTGATCGCACAATTCTTCTATGTCGGCGCGCAGGTCGGCACCTGGTCACTGCTGGTGGACTTCGCGCAGGAAGCTGCAGCCGTGCCAGAACGGGTGGGCGCGCAGGTCTATCTGGAAGCGACCATGATCGCCTTCTGTGTCGGCCGCTTCGTTGGCGCCTGGCTGCAGCGGACCATCAACCCGCCGCGCCAGTTGATGTTTTATGCCGGCTGCAACATCGTTCTGTGTTGCCTGGCGGCGGTGATCGGCGGCTTTCCCAGCATCTGGGCACTGGTGGCGACCAGCTTCTTCATGTCTATCATGTTCCCTACAATCTTCGCGCTGGGGCTGGAAGGATTGGGACATGAAACCGAGTTCGCCTCCAGCTTCATCGTCATGGCGATCTGTGGCGCCGCGGTGGTGCCGCCGCTGATGACACTATTTGCCTCGTTCACCGGCGCGCTGCATTGGAGCCTGTTCATCCTGGCTGTTTGCTATGCCGTGGTGCTGAGCTTCGGATTGTTTGCGCCAAGGCTGAAAACAGCATGATCACGCGGCGCAATCTGGGAAAGACCGGGCTGACGGTCACCGAGCTGGGTTTTGGCGCCGCGCCGCTGGGCAACCTGTTCAAGCCGTTGCCGGATGCGACGGCGCGCGAGACCCTGGCGGCGGCGGAACAGGCCGGCTTCGGCTATTACGACACCGCGCCTTTCTATGGCTTCGGCCTGTCGGAACGGCGGCTGGGAGACAGCTTGCGTTCCCGCAAGGACATTGTGCTGTCCACCAAGGTTGGACGGCTGTTGAAGCCCGTTCCCGGCCCGGTGGACGAGGCCGTCGTGCGCCACGGCTATGCCACGCCCATGCCGTTCGAGCCGGTCTACGATTATTCCTATGACGCGGTGATGCGCAGCTTCCGCGAAAGCCTGCAGCGGCTGGGACTGTCGCGCATCGACCTTCTTTATATCCACGACATCGGCCGGCTGACCCATGGCGATGCCAACGCCGCGCGCATGGCCGAGCTGACCAAGGGCGGCGGCCTCAAGGCGCTGGAAGAATTGCGCAGCGCCGGTGCGATTTCCGGTTTCGGCATGGGCGTGAATGAAATTCCCGCCTGTCTGGAGGTAATGGCGCATGCCCGGCTGGATGTGATCCTGCTGGCGGGGCGCTACACCCTGCTGGAACAGAACGCGCTGGATGAGCTGTTTCCGGCTTGCGAGGCGGCGGGCACCGCCATCGTGGTGGGCGGCCCTTACAATTCCGGCATCCTGGCCGTGGGCACCAAGACCAGCGTGCCGCTTTATTATGACTACGAACCCGCACCCGCCGCTGTGATCGAGAAGGTGCGCAAGATCGAATCGGTGTGCGACCGCCACGCCGTGCCACTGGCTGCTGCGGCGCTGCAATTCCCGCTGGCGCACAGCATCGTCGCCAGCGTCATCCCCGGCCTGGATTCCGCTACCCGCGTGGAACAGACGATTGCGCTTTATCGTCACAAAATCCCCGCTGCTTTGTGGCAGGATTTGCGCAGTGAAAATCTCATCCGCGCCGATGCCCCGATCCCATGATCGTTGACGCCCATCAGCATTTCTGGGACCCGGCGCGCGGTGATTATGGCTGGCTGAAACCGGACAATCCCATCCACCGTGTGTTCGGCACCGCCGATCTGCGGCCGCTGCTGGTCCAGACCGGCGTGGACGCGACCATTCTGGTGCAAGCTGCGCCAACCGCCGCCGAAACCGACTACATGCTGGGCATCGCCCGCAAGACGCCGTTCGTCCTGGGTGTGGTGGGCTGGGTGGACATGCTGGCGCCGGACGCCGCCGATGAACTTCGCTGCCGCGCCGCCGATCCGCTGTTTCTGGGCGTGCGGCCGATGCTGCAGGACATTCCCGATCCGGACTGGATATTGCAGCCGGCGTTGGCGCCGGCCTTGAACACCATCGCCGCCGAAGGGCTGGTGTTCGATGCCTTGATCCTCAGTCCTCAGCTTGGCGCTATCGTCGAGCTGGCATCGCGTCATCCGCAGCTTTCCATCGTGCTGGACCATGCCGCCAAGCCGCCGTTGGGCGAGGCCGATGGCATGGCCGCCTGGGCCAAGGGGATCGAAGCCCTGGCTGCGCTGCCCAATGTCACCTGCAAAGTCAGCGGACTTCTGACCGAACTGCGCGCGCATGGCAGCCGCGACGATGTGGTGCGCGCCATCGCCGTGCTGTTCGACCTGTTCGGCGCCGCCCGCCTGATCTGGGGCAGCGACTGGCCGGTTCTTACGCTGGCTGGCGACTACCAGGACTGGTTCGAACTGGCGCGCGAGGCGGTGGCGGCCAAGGAATCCAGCGCCGTGCGCGCGGTGATGGGCGACAATGCCATACGCATCTACCGCCCCGACAAATCGCGCCTGGGCCGCCATATCCGCGCCTGATTCTGTCGCAAAGCTGCGGTTCCCGCGTTACGCTTGCGGGGCATGGAGCATCTGATTTGAAGCGGCGGCACTGGCTGGCGGCAATCCTGATCGGCGTGGCGGTGGTCCTTGTCCTGCTGTGGCTGGCGCGCGCCATGATCGCGGCCCGCTTCGCCAACAGCTATTTCCGCCAGCATGGCGTCGAATCGCAGATTGAGATCGGATCGCTGGGCCTGTCCGGGGTATCCGGCCGGTTCGTGCTGGGACCGCAAGCCGCGCCTGACATCGTGGCCGACCAGATCGAGCTGCATTTCGATCCCCTGCGCTGGATGCCGTATGTGGTGGAAGTGCGCCTGGTCAATCCGGTGGTGCGGGTGCGGCTGGATGCGAACGGCAAGCCCAACCTCGGCACGCTGCAGAACTGGATCGACTCCCTCCAGCAGCAACAGGGCAAATCGCAATTTGTTTCCGACGACCTGGCCATAGCGCTGACGGGCCTGCGGCTGTTGCTGACGACACCGGGTGGTGCGCTGGATGTGCGCGGCGACGTCAAGCTGGTGAAGAACCTGCCCCAGACCGTCAACTTGCGCGCCCAGCCCGCCACCATCACCTGGCAGGGCACGCGCGCGAATTTGCGCGCCGCCGACCTGGCATTCGACAATGTCAGCGGGCGCCTGGCGGTACGCTTCCAGGGCGCAGTCAGCAACGGGTCCATCACGGTGCCGGATCTCGATGCGCGGCTGAATGCAGAGAAGTTGAAATGGTATTCGGATGAGGGGCGTTTCAACGTCACCGCGCCATCAGTCCATCTGCAGCTTTCCACGTCCGCGCTGGCAAGCCTGTCCGCGCCCAAGCTTGATGCGACGATCAGCAACGCCAGCGTAACGGCGGCGAACGGCAATGTTCAGGCGCAAGGCGACATCAAGGCCGAAGGCGATGTTGGGATGACAGTGGACCTGGCGGCGCTGCGTGCCGCCGATCCCGCACTGGCGTCCGCCATCACCCGGAACCTGAAGCACCTGCAGGTCAGCTTTGCCGGGCATGTCGTCCAGCATGGCAGGTCCAGCGAATT
>CAIUTH010000146.1 GCA_903902075.1 uncultured Alphaproteobacteria bacterium | reverse complement strand
TGTAGGTGTAGGTGCGCGGGAAGACTTCGTCGGTCACTTCGGCATGGTGCATCCATTCCTGGATACCGAAATTGGGGATCGACACATCGAAGTGCAGTGCGGCGGCCATGCAGACCGGCGACAGGTCGGTGGCGCCATGACAGCCGGTCCGCACATTGTAGAGATCGGCCAGGGCGGCGATGCGGCGCAAGTGTGTAATGCCGCCGGCATGCACTACCGTGGTGCGGATGTAATCGATCAGCTGTTCTTCGATCAGCTGCTTGCAGTCCCAGATGGAGTTGAACACTTCGCCCACCGCCAGCGGCGTGACGGTGTGCTGGCGGATCAGTCGGAAATTGGTCTGGTTCTCGGCCGTCACCGCATCTTCCAGCCAGAACAGGCGATAGGGTTCCAGCTCCTTGCCCAGCCGGCCCGCCTCGATCGGTGTCAGGCGATGATGCACGTCATGCAGCAGGTGCACATCCCAGCCCAGTACGTCACGCGCCTTCTTGAACAGCTCCGGGACTGACCGCAGGTATTTCTCGCTGGACCAGGAATATTCGGAAGGGATGTCGCTGTCGGCCGGATCATAAGGCTTGCCGGCCTTGCCCACGCCATAGGTGGCTTTCAGCCCGGGTACACCAGACTGCAGCCGCACGGCCTTGTAACCTTCGACGATATATTTCTGTGCCTTGTCCAGCGTCTCTTCGATCGTGTTGCCATTGGCATGGGTATAGACCATGGCGCCGTCGCGGCTCTTGCCGCCCAGGAGCTGATACAGCGGCAGGCCCGCGACCTTGGCCTTGATGTCCCATAGCGCCATGTCCACCGCGGCGATGGCCGCCATTGTGACCGGTCCGCGCCGCCAATAGGCACCGCGATAGAAATACTGCCAGGTGTCTTCGATGGTGTGGGCATCGCGGCCGATCAGGCAGGGCACCAGGTGGTCGGTGAGATAACTGGCCACTGCCAGTTCGCGGCCACTGAGGGTGGCATCGCCCAGGCCGGTGACGCCGTCCGAGGTTTCGATTTTCAGGGTGACGAAATTACGCCCCGGACAGGTGACGATGACCTTGGCGGAAACAATTTTGAGCACGGCGATCCCCTTCGAACCTGCGATGAGCGGTCTGGAGCCGCCATGCTCCGTTTTACGCGGTTTCACGCGATTGCGAAAGAATTGCGCAATGTGCGGAAAAGCGCGGGTTGCCGGGCTTTACGGCCCCCGCGCGGCGTCTATTATACAGCCCAAAATCAGCCCAAAAGCGTCAGGGAAATCGCCATGCGTTTCAGGACATATGTCTTCGCTTCCGCCGCGCTTGCCTTGTCGGCGGCGGTGGGTTTCTCGGCGACAAAGCCGCCTGCGCAAAAGAGCCCCCTGACCACACAGTTGAACCGCCCCTGGCCTGCCAAGGTCCAGACCAAGCAGCCCAAGTTCCCGCCGACGCTGTCACCGGCGCAAGAGTTAAAGACTTTTCACATGGCGCCCGGCTTCCAGCTTCAGCTGGTGGCCTCCGAGCCGCTGGTGGTGGATCCGATCCTGGCCGAGTTCGACGGCAACGGGCGT
>CAIUTH010000145.1 GCA_903902075.1 uncultured Alphaproteobacteria bacterium | reverse complement strand
GGCGGCGCTTTATAATCTCACGGCGATCCCCATGGCGGCGCTTGGCTTTGTCACGCCCCTGATTGCAGCCTCCACCATGGCGGGTTCGTCCATGCTGGTAACGCTCAATGCGCTTCGGCTTGCCGCCGGGAAGGCGCGGTAAGCATGGCGCTGATCATATCGTCCGCGTTGCTGGTGGGGCTTTTCAGCCTGGCGGTGCTGTTATGGGCACTGGCCAGCGGTCAGTATGAGGATCTGGACGGAGATGCCGTGCGCATATTGATGGATGATCCGGCCGAGACACCGCTGGCGCCTGAGGGAAAAAGCACCGACATGCCCGCTTAGCCGGCCCGATCCATCAAGTTCAGGGATGAGAAAGAGTGCGGTGTGCGGACGGGTCCGAATTATCGTCTATCGAAGGCGCGATGTTACCGATCCAGGTGATCAACGGCGTCTTGCGCGATACGTCGGGCGGCACGGTCTTGGGATGCCCGACAATGATCGGGGCGACCACGCGGCTGGACCGCGGCAGGCCCAGCATATCATGGCCTTCCTCGGTATTAAGCCAGCCCTGAGCAAACCCGATCCAGCAGGTACCCAAATCCTGGTCTACTGCTGCCAGCATCAGGTTCTGTGCCGCCAGGGCGCAGTCTTCCGCGCTCCATTGCCTGTCGCCCAAGGCGGACAGAACGATCAGCACGGGCGCGTGGTAGAAAATATGGAATTCGGGGTCTGACAAAAGATCCCGAAAATGGCCGGGCCGCGGCATCGCGGAGATGCCCTTCAGCATCCATTTCTTGGAGCACGCTGAAATCTCGTCCAGCAGGGCAGCATCGGTGACAACGGTAAAATGGCAGGGCTGGTCATTCATCGCGCTGGGCGCCCAGCTGGCGGCGGCGATCAGTTCGCGCAGGGCCGCCGCCGAAACGGGCTGCTGGGTGTAATCCCTGACCGCTCGGCGCTTTCGAATGGCAGTCAGAAGGTTCACGCTAGCCCCGGTTTTTATACATCGCGATAGAGGCGCTTGCAGCCAGGTCGGACACGGCGCTGGCCGCCAAGCCGCTGCTGATTGCGATCAGAACTTCGGCATCCCCCGTATACCGGAACACCACTGCAAAGCAGACCAGCCCGGCCAGCACAGCCAGCAGGTGGCGCAGGTCCAGCTTTGCTGCGGGCCGCTTGTGCCTCACTTGCGATTCCCGCGGGCTTCATCCCAAGACGCCCAAGCCAGCACGCCACCGAACAGGGAAAAGGCGCAAACGATAAAGATGACGACTTCAAGATCATGAATGGGCATTTGGCTCTCCTTTTTCTTGTCCAAATTGGGACATGGTTCAGTGGTGTGTGCGTTGATGTCGATCAAACCGATGGTGTCCCCGGCCGGTGAGGCCGGGGACGTATCAAGCTCGCCCGGGGCTGGGGGGCTGGGTCAGGCGGCCAGATCTTCCAGTGCGTCGCTGTTGAGAATTCGTACTTCGCGGGTGCTGGGGATGGCGATGACATTGTCGCGCTCCAGCTGGGTCAGGCTGCGCGAAACCGTTTCAATGGTCAGGCCCAGATAGTCGGCGATGTCCTGGCGGGTCATGGCAAGGTGGAGAACGCGCTTGTTCGCCGACTGCTTGGCCCAGCCCATCAGGAAGGCGGCAAGCTTCTCGACGGCGCCGCGGCGCCCCAGCAGCAGGGAGTGGGCCTGCGCGGATGCCATGTTCTGCATGGCATACTGGAACAACTGGCGGCTGACAGTCTGGTCCTTCTGGGCCAGGGTC
>CAIUTH010000144.1 GCA_903902075.1 uncultured Alphaproteobacteria bacterium | reverse complement strand
TATTCATCCTGTCCGCAGCCGTGAAAGCCCAGCCACAGGCCGAAGCGGTCTGACAGCGACACTTTTTCCTCTACCGCCTCGCCGGGATTGATGGCGCCGCCGCGCTCATTGTCCATCATCTCGCGCGGCATCAGATGCCGCCGGTTGGAGGTGGCATAGAAGATGGTGTTGACCGGGCGCCCTTCGATGCCGCCTTCCAGCGCCGCCTTCAGCGACTTGTAGCTGGTATCGTCCTTGTCGAAGGAAAGATCGTCGCAGAACAGCACGATGCGGCGCGTGTCCTTGCGCAGGATGCGCAGCATCTGCGGCAGGCTGTCGATGTCCTCGCGGTGAATCTCGATCAGCACCAGGCGATCCTTGCCCTTGCGCCCGTCATTGACCTGTTCGTGCACTGCCTTGACCAGGCTCGACTTGCCCATGCCGCGCGCGCCCCACAGCAAGGCGTTGTTGGCCGGCAGGCCTTGGGCAAAGCGCCTGGTATTGGCCAGAAGTGTGTCGCGCTGGTTCTCGATGCCCTTGAGCAGGTTGAAATCCACATGCGCGACATGGGGCACCGCCACCAGACCGCCCTGCGCCGGCTCCCAGACAAAGGCGTCGCCATCGGGCAAGCTGGCGCTGAGGGCGGGTGGGGCCAGCCGCTCCAGCGCCTGCGCAATCCGCAGCAGGTGTGCAGGCTCGCCCAAGGCGTCCGTTTTTCCGCGATTTGCCATGCTAACCCCTTGATTTACCACGGTTGCAAAGGAGGGCTGTCCCGCTATAGTCCGGCGCATTCACCGCCGCCCCGCCACGTACTGAAAGTCCCCACACTATGAATACCAGTGATCCGATGTTCCAGACGCTGACTCTGGCGTTGCCGATGATCGCGATCTTCTACTTTCTTCTGTGGCGGCCGCAAAGCCAGCGCCAGAAGCAGTTGCGCAACATGGTGGACAATCTGCGCCGCGGCGACACCGTGGTCACCGCCGGCGGCATCCTGGGCAAGGTGGTCAAGTCTTCCGAGGCCAGTGACCCGGAAATCCTGGTCGAGATCGCCGACAATGTGCAGGTTCGCGTGGTGAAGGCGACCCTGACTGACGTGCGCAGCAAGAGCGCCGACAAGGAATAGCCGCGTGCTGCAAGTCTCCATCTGGACGCGTCTGATCACTCTCATCATCGTGGTGGGCGGCATCCTGCTCGCGCTGCCCAACGCGCTGTCGCCGGAGATGCGCGCCAAAATTCCCAAGTTCCTGCCCAGTTCGGCGGTCAATCTGGGCCTGGACCTGCAGGGCGGCTCCTATCTTCTTCTGGCCGTGGATTTCGACCAGGTGACGCGCGACCGCGCCGAAACCCTGGTGGGCGACATCCGCGCCGCCTTCCGCAAGGCCCATATCCCGCTGACCGACCTCAACGCCCATGGCGACACCGTCTCGGTGCGGGTGACCGATACCTCACGTCTGGCCGAAGCGCGCACTCTGTTGCAGAGCGTGAACCCGGCCATGACCGGTTCGGTGCTGTCGGTGGGCGGCAAGGAATATGAGATGACCGAGCCGGGTGGCGGCGTCTTCACCCTGCGCATGCTCGACGCCTACAAGGCGCTGACCCGCCAGCAGGTGATGGACCAGTCCATCGAAGTGGTGCGCCGGCGCATCGACGCGCTGGGCACCCGCGAGCCCAGCATCCAGAAGTCCGGCGAGGATCGCATCCTGGTGCAGGTGCCGGGCCTTCAGGATCCGACCCAGCTCAAGAAGATCGTGGGCAAGACCGCCAAGCTGAGCTTCCAGCTGGTGGACGAGCAGGCCAACCCCATGGCCCAGGTGGCGCCGATCGGCGACGAAATCCTTCCGGTGCTGGACGACAAGAACAAGAATGCGCCGGCGCGCATGGTGGTGGTGCAGCGCCGGATCATGGTGGCGGGCGAACGGCTGGTCGACGCCCAGCCGGGCTTCGACCCCCAGACCGGTGTGCCGGTGGTGAATTTCCGCATGGACAGCGTGGGTGCGCGCCAGTTCGGCGACGTCACCAAGGAACGTGTCGGCCACCGCTTCGCCATCGTGCTGGACAAGCAGGTGATCACCGACCCGGTCATCAACAGCGTGATCCTGGGCGGCTCCGGCTACATCACCGGCAACTTCACCTCCCAGGGCGCCAACGACATGTCGATCCTGCTGCGCGCCGGCGCGTTGCCCGCGCCCTTGAAGCCGCTGGAAGAACGCAGCGTCGGCGCAGAGCTGGGCGCGGATTCCATCTCGGCCGGCCGTTATTCGGCGATGGCGGGCCTGGGCCTGGTCGCGCTGTTCATGATCCTGCGCTACGGCCTGTTCGGCCTGTTCGCCGATATTGCGCTGACATTGAACGTGGTGCTGCTGCTGGCGGCGCTGACCGCCTTCGGCGCCACGCTCACCTTGCCCGGCATCGCCGGCATCGTGCTCACCATGGGCATGGCGGTGGACGCCAACGTGCTGATCTATGAGCGCATCCGCGAAGAGCAGCGCAATGGCCGCACCATGCTTGCCGCCATCGATACCGGCTTCCGCCGCGCCATGGCGACTATCATCGACGCCAACATGACCCATCTGATCGCCTCTCTGATCCTGTTCGAGCTGGGCACCGGCCCTATCCAGGGCTTTGCGGTGGCCCTGGGCGTGGGCATCATCACCTCCTTCTTTACGTCGGTGATGGTGACGCGGCTGGTGGTGATCACCTGGCTGAACGCGGTCCGCCCGCGCAAACTGACAATCTGACCCTTTCGCACCTGCATCAGGCGCGACAAAGCCTGATGCCTGGGCTAGAGTTCCCGCCTCGAATCTGAGGGAGGGGATACATGGCTGCCTTTTTGGGAAATCT
>CAIUTH010000143.1 GCA_903902075.1 uncultured Alphaproteobacteria bacterium | reverse complement strand
GGAAATACTCCGCCACCGAAAGACCGGTCAGCGCCACGCGGGCACGGGCGCCCGGCGGCTCATTCATCTGGCCATAGACCAGGGCGCATTTGCTGCCTTCGGTCGAACCGTTCTTCTTGGGGTCCACGTTGACGTTGGACTCGATCATCTCGTGATAAAGGTCGTTGCCTTCGCGGGTACGCTCGCCCACGCCGGCCAGCACCGAGTAGCCGCCATATGCCTTGGCGATGTTGTTGATCAGTTCCTGCATCGTCACGGTCTTGCCGACGCCGGCGCCGCCGAACAGGCCGATCTTGCCGCCCTTGGTGTAGGGGCACAGCAGGTCGATCACCTTGATGCCGGTGACCAGGATTTCGGTGGCACCCGCCTGTTCGGAGAAGGACGGAGCTTCGCGGTGGATCGAGGCCATGTTGGTCTGGTCGATGGGGCCGGCTTCGTCGATCGGCTCGCCGATCACGTTCATGATGCGGCCCAGGGTGGCGGGACCGACGGGCACGCGGATGGGGGTGCCAGTGTCGATCACTTCCTGGCCGCGGGTCAGGCCCTCGGTGGTGTCCATGGCGATGGCGCGCACGGCGTTCTCACCCAGATGCTGGGCGACTTCGAACACCAGGCGGACTTCCTTGCCGGTCTTGGCGTCCACGTTCTTGGTTTCGAGCGCGTTCAGGATCGCCGGCAGCTCGCCATTCTCGAAGGAGACGTCGACGACGGCGCCGATCACCTGGAGGAGTTTGCCCTTGGCATTGGTCTTGGTGCTCATGGTGTTGTCTTTCCTTTAAACGGCAGAGGCGCCGGAGATGATTTCAATCAGCTCCTTGGTGATTTGCGCCTGACGGGTACGGTTCATCTGGATGGTGAGGGCTTTGATCATTTCGCCGGCATTGCGTGTGGCGTTGTCCATCGCCGTCATCTGGGCGGCAAAGAAGCCGGCCTGGTTTTCCAGCATGGCGGTGAGGATCTGGACCGAGATGTTCTGCGGCAGCAGCGCCTGCAAAATCGTGTCTTCGTCCGGCTCGTAATCATAGAAGGGGGCAGGGCCGCTGCCGGCTTCTACTTGCGCCGGGATCAGCTGCTGCACGCGCGGGGTCTGGGTGACCACCGACTTGAAGGATGAATAGACCAGGGTGACGACGTCGAACTCGCCATTGGTGTAGGCGTCCAGCACGCGCTGGGCGATGGGCTTGACCACGCCGAAGCCCGGGGCCTTCAGGCCCACTTCATAGCTTTCGATATAGCGGTTGCCATAGGCGCGCTTCAGCTGGTCGCGCGCCTTGCGGCCGATGGTGATGATCTTGACGTCCTTGCCGTCGGCCAGGAGCGCCGCGATCTTTTCGCGGGCGGCGCGCACGATGCTGGAATTGAAACCGCCGGCCAGGCCGCGATCGGACGTCGCCACGATGACCAGATGGCGCTTGTCGCTGCCGGTGCCGGCCAGCAGCAGTGGCGCCGACGGGCCCGACACGCCGGCCGCCAGGTTGGCGATGACATTGGCCATGCCGCGAGCATAGGGGCGCGCGGCTTCCGCGGCCTGCTGCGCGCGGCGCAGCTTGGCCGCCGCCACCATCTGCAGCGCCTTGGTGATCTTCTGCGTGGACTTCACGCTTCCGATCCGTGTGCGCATTTCCTTGACGGATGCCATGACGCTTTACTTTCTTACGCGAAGGTCTTGGTGACGTCGTTCAGTGCGTCCTTCAGCAACTTTTCCAGATCCGGCGTCAGCGCCTTTTCCTTGCGGATGCCTTCCAGGAACTGCGGATAGGTGCTCTTCAGCTTCGACAGTAACGCTTCCTGGAACGCCTGGACGCGATTGGTGGGGAAGGGATCGAGATAGCCGCGGGTGCCGGCGTAAATCACCGCCACCTGCTCTTCGACGGCGAAGGGCTTGTACTGGGGCTGCTTGAGCAGCTCGGTCAGGCGTTCGCCGCGCGCCAGCATCTTCTGGGTCGAGGCGTCGAGGTCCGAACCGAACTTGGCGAAGGCCGCCATTTCACGGTACTGCGCCAGTTCGCCCTTGATGGGGCCGGCGACGGTCTTCATCGCCTTGATCTGGGCCGAGGAACCCACGCGCGACACCGAGATGCCGACGTTCACGGCGGGGCGAATGCCCTGATAGAACAGGTCGGTCTCCAGGAAAATCTGGCCGTCGGTGATCGAGATCACGTTGGTGGGAATATAGGCCGACACGTCGTTGGCCTGGGTTTCAATCACGGGCAGGGCGGTCAGCGAGCCCGAACCATTGTCTTCGTTCAACTTGGAAGCGCGCTCCAGCAAACGGGAGTGCAGATAGAACACGTCGCCCGGATAGGCTTCGCGGCCCGGCGGACGGCGCAGCAGCAGCGACATCTGGCGATAGGCGACGGCCTGCTTGGACAGATCGTCATAGATGATCAGGGCGTGCATGCCGTTGTCACGGAACCATTCGCCCATGGCGCAGCCGGAGAAGGGCGCCAGGAACTGCAGCGGGGCCGGCTCGGAAGCGGTGGCGGCGACGACGATTGTGTATTCCAGCGCGCCGGCATCGGCGAGCGTCTTGACGATCTGCGCCACGGTCGAGCGCTTCTGGCCGATCGCGACATAGATGCAGTAAAGCTTCTTCTTCTCGTCATCGCCCGCATTCGCGCCCTTCTGGTTGATGAAGGTATCGATGGCGACTGCGGTCGTGCCGGTCTGGCGATCGCCGATGATCAGTTCGCGCTGGCCGCGGCCGATCGGGATCAGGGTGTCGATGGCCTTCAGGCCGGTCTGCACCGGCTCATGCACCGACTTGCGCGGAATGATGCCCGGCGCCTTGACGTCGACGCGGCGCTTTTCGGCGGCGCCCTTGATCTCGCCCTTGCCGTCGATGGGATTGCCCAGCGGGTCCACGACGCGGCCCAGCAGGGCCTTGCCGACCGGCACTTCCACGATGGCGCCGGTCCGCTTGACCGTGTCGCCTTCCTTGATGGTGCTGTCGTTGCCGAAAATCACGCAGCCGACATTGTCGGTTTCCAGATTCAGGGCCATGCCCTTGATGCCGCCCGGGAACTCGACCATTTCGCCGGCCTGGACATTGTCGAGGCCATGCACGCGCGCGATGCCGTCGCCCACGCTGAGCACTTCGCCCACTTCGCTGACTTGCGCTTCGGCGCCGAAATTCTGGATCTCGCGCTTCAGGATGGCGGAGATTTCAGCGGGCTGGATATCCATAACTAGTTTCCTTTCATGGCCGCACGCAGGCCGTCGAGCTTGGTGCGAAGAGAAGAGTCGATCATGCGCGAGCCGACCTTGACGACCAGACCGCCGAGCAGGGACGGATCGGTCTTGGCGTGAAGGCGGGGTTCCTTGCCGAGCTTGGCTTTCAGCGCGGCCTTGAGTTCGGTGATTTCGCTGGTGCTGAGGGCACGGGCGGAGGTTACTTCGGCTTCAGTCTCGCCGCGCGACTTGGCGACCTGGTGTTCATAGGCGGTAATTGCCTGGAGCAGCACGAACAGGCGGCGCTTGGCGGCCAGCAGCAGCACGAATTTGGTGGCCAGTTCCCCGGTGCCCATCTTTTCCAGCACGGCCTTCAGGGCGCGCGCCTGGTCGGCTGCGCCGAACACGGGCGAACGCACCAGGCGGGTCAGGTCGGGGCTGGTTTCCAGCGCCTTGCGCAGGCTCGCCAGGTCGGCGCTGACCGCATCCACGGCCTTCTGTTCCTGGGCCAGTTCGAACAGGGCGTTGGCGTAACGCCCTGCCAGTCCGCCTTCCGCCATACCGCTTGCCACATTCGTCCTTCGCGGCCGGGGCGAAACTGCTCGCCGAGCTGCCGCTGATTGTTTGTTAAGCTATTGAAATAGCTATAATATTTCTCGCTGCTCCGAGTCACCCCGCGCGGCGCGCCGCCAGTTAGCATGCAGGGTGACGGCGACGCAATAATGACTGCGGCGCCAAGTGTCACACTGGGTTTTTGGACGCTAAATGGGCTTCAGGAACCGCGACAGCCGAATCCCGCTCAGGGCGGAGCGAATCGAGCGCACCCCCAGATAGTCGTAGGAGCCCAGCATCACATCGGCACGCGCCACCAGGTTCTCCACCGGGATGTAACCGGCCCCGCCTTCTTCGGGCGCCACGCGGCTGTCGGTGGAATTGTCGCGATTGTCGCCCATGCCGAAGATATGCCCCGCCGGCACGACATAGACTGCCGTGTCGTCCAGCGGGCCATCCCAGCCGGCTTTGAAGATGGTGTGCGTCACCCCGCCCGGCAGGGTCTCGGTGAATTTCCGGATCGGCCAGATATCGCCATGGGCGTCTTCCACCTGCCCGGTGCCGGCCGGGACCAGCGGCAGCATCTTGCCGTTGATCACCAGGTGGCCATGCACCATCTGCAGATGATCGCCGGGCAGGCCGACCACGCGCTTGATCAGGGTAACGCCCGTATCGTGCGGCTTCTTGAAGATCACCACATCGCCGCGCGCCGGCAGCTTGCCGAACAGCCGGGTCTGCGAGGCCGGGCCATAGCCGCCGGGCAGGGACCAGCGGCTATAGCCATAGGCATATTTGGTGCCCAGCAGCATGTCGCCGATCTGCAGGGTCGGTTCCATGGAGCCGGAGGGAATATAGAAGGGCTGGGCGATGGCGGTGGTGGCGCAGACCATCAGGATAACCATAGCCAGGGGCTCGATCAGCCAGCCGACAAGACCGCGGGCAAAGGGCTTTTTTGTCATGGTGGCATTGTCGTCCGGATCGGCCTTTAAGCAACCCACTTTCGTTTAATCTTGGCGGGTTAATCCTTGACCAAAAGGGCCCAAAAGCCGATATGCCCGCCTTGAGCTGCCTGCCGGCCGCCCAAGGCGTATTTTAAGCGGTCTACCGCTTCGCTACTTGAGACCGTGATGATCGAGATTTCGCAGGAATTCGGCTTTGACGCGGCTCATTACCTGGGCAACGGCGCGGCGGAAAACCGCCGCCTGCACGGCCACTCCTTCTATGCCGAAGTGACGTTGCGGGGACAGGCCGATCCCGCCACCGGTTTCCTGCGTGACTTCGGCGAAGTGGATGCGGCGCTGAAGGCGATCCGCGAAACCTTGGACCACCGTCTGCTGAACGAGATCGAGGAGCTGGGCGTGCCGACGCTTGAAAACCTCGCCAAGTATATCTTCGTGCGCGCCAGGGCAGCGCTGCCGGAAGTAACGCGCGTGAAGCTGCGCCGTCCGTCTTACGGCCAGACCTGCACTTACGAGGGCTAGATGGCGAAAAAAAATCTTCAGCTTGGCCGCGCCGTGAAACTGCCTGCGTCTCCAGACGAGGCGAAGCTGGACGCGGTGCCCAATCCCCATCCCGGCGACGATTACCTGGTGCGCTTTACCGCGCCGGAATTCACCACCCTGTGCCCCATTACCGGCCAGCCGGACTTCGCCCATTTCGTGATCGACTATGTGCCGGGCAAAACCCTCGTTGAATCCAAGTCGCTGAAGCTGTTCCTGGGCAGTTTCCGCAATGTCGGCGGCTTCCATGAAGACTGCACCTTGATCATCGGCAAGCGTATACAGTCAGCGATCAAGCCCAAATATATTCGCGTCGCCGGTTTCTGGTATCCGCGCGGCGGCATGCCCATCGATGTGTTCTGGCAGTCTGGAAAACTTCCAAATGGCATTTGGCTTACTGATCCGGGCGTACTGTCCTATCGTGGCCGCGGCTGACTTTATTCCGCCCGTCGCTTGCGCGCCGGGTGCGCGAAACGCTTTGCCTCCACAACCAATGTGCTAGCGTGCGGCATCGGACTGGGAAGACCTGGCCGAGTCGAGGGTCCGGGGGGATTCATGTCGCAGCACGATCTGGCATTGATGGGTATTGCCGTCGCCGTCTTTCTGGGGCTGGTCGTTGCCATCGCGCGTTTCCGGCTGCACCCCTTTCCCGCGCTGGTGATCGGCGCGCTTGTGCTGGGCTTGTGGGCCGGCGCGCCCGCCGCCCAGGTGCTGGCCAGTTTCGGCAAAGGTTTCGGTGAGACCCTAGCCAATGTCGGCATGCTGCTGGCGCTGGGTGCGATGTTTGGCGAGATGCTAGCCAGTTCCGGCGGTGCGGAACGCGTTTCTTCCAGCCTGCTGAGTTTCGGCGGTCCGCGCATGGTGCCATGGACCATGTGCGCGGTGGCCATGATCCTGGGTCTGCCGCTGTTCTTTGAGGCCGGTGTGGTGCTGATGATGCCGATCATCCTGAATGTCGGCGCGCAATTGGCAAAGAATCCCGCCGGGCTGAAGGGCAATCCCTATCTGCTGGCAGGTCTGCCGGTGTTTGCGGGCCTGTCCATCGTGCATGCGCTGGTGCCGCCGCATCCCGGTCCCATGGTGGCGATCAGCGCCTTGAACGCTGATCTGGGCCGCACCCTAGTGCTGGGCCTGTTGATGTCCGTTCCCATCGCCGTGGTGGCGGGCCCGCTTTTCACCTTGTGGATCGCTCCCAAGGCCAACGCCGCGCCGCCGGTGGAGCTGGTCGGACGGCTGACGCGCAAGGATGAGCAGTACCGCTCACCGTCCATCACCGTCACCATCTTCACCATCCTGTTTCCCATTCTGCTGATGCTGGGCAAGATGGCTGCGGATCTGTCGCTGCCGGCCGGCCATCCGTTGCGCCTGCTGTTCGCCTTCATCGGCAATCCCATCGTGGCGCTGCTGCTGGCGGTGATCCTGTCCATGTTCACCTTCGGATTTTTCCTTGGCAAGGACACCAAGGTGGTGGGCAAGCTGCTGGGCGATGCCTTGCCGCCGATCTCGGCCATCATGCTGATCATCGGCGCCGGCGGCGCGCTGAAGCAGATGCTGATCGACGTGAAGCTGGGTGCCGTGATCGCCAGCGCCTCGCAGATGGTGTCGCTGAGTCCGATCCTGCTGGGCTGGTTCATCGCCGTGATCATGCGGCTGGCCACCGGCTCGGCCACCGTGGCGATTGTCACCGCCTCGGGCCTGATGGCGGCGACGGTGACCGCCGATCCGAGCCTCAATCCCTCGCTGCTGGCGCTGTCGATCGGCGCGGGGTCGCTGTTCTTCTCTCACATCAATGACGCGGGCTTCTGGCTGGTGAAGGAATATATGGGCATGAACCTGCCCAACATGTTCAAGACCTGGTCGGTGCTGGAGACCATCATCGCGGTGATGGGCCTGCTGCTCGCGCTGGGTCTGTCGGTCGTCATCTAGCGATCTGTGATCTCAGCCTGGCGGCGCGCTGCGCGCGGCCTGCGCTGTCGCTAGCCGCCAACCGCCGCTTCGGCGTTTGCAGGCTCGCGGATCGCTCGCCTACAAACTATTTAACCGGACAAATTTTCATCAAGGTCGCGCGTTCGGCCGAAAGGTCGCCGAAGGTAAAGGTGTCGTCACCCGAGCCGCCCCTGATGCCCACATAATGCACCGCGACATGGCGGGCAGTGGACAGCGCGCGCTGGATGCGGCCGGTATTGTGCACCGTTACCACATCCGTCGAGTCATCGCCAAAGGCGTCGCCATCCAGGTTGAGCGGCTTGGCATCATCGATCGTCAGCACCAGTCTGGCGGAGCCTTCCGGCATCAGGTTGCGGTGGGGCATGAACATGACCCTGAAGCCGCTTTCGGTATCGCAGTAAAGCTGCATGCGCGCCGCGCCCTTGTCGGCATCGGCCCAGGCTTCCATCATCACCCGGTCCACAAAGCGGTCCGGCTGGTGGCGCACGGTCCAGTCCTGATGTACTGCCAAGGCGGGCGATGCGGCAAGAAGCAGGGCGGCGGCGAAGCGTTTCATGGCCGCGACAATAGCAGCGGTTTATTTCGCCGCCAGCTTTTTCAGAATGGGCAGCAGGGGCCGCGTTGCCTTGTCGTAATCCTTCCACGCCGCGGATTTTGCGATCAGGACAGGGGCCGTGCGCACCGTGTAGCGCCTGGGGTCCAGGCCCTTCCTCACTTGGCTCCATTCCAGAGGCATTGAGACGGTGCGCCATCGCGGGTGTCCGCCGTCAGCGCCTATGGCCCAGAATTGAGGTTGTGATTTAAGGAGGGTTTTGGTCTCGTCGTAGTGACGAAGGAACGAAGATGAGACCAAAACACCTAAGCGCGAAGAAGCCTGCGGAGCAGGTTGTGAAGGATATCCGCCGGGCGACCCGCCGGCACTTCTCAGCGGAAGACAAGATCCGGATTGTACTGGATGGTCTTCGTGGAGAAGACAGCATAGCGGAGCTGTGCCGCAAAGAAGGCATAGCCCAGAGCCTTTATTACACGTGGTCGAAGGAGTTCATGGAGGCTGGCAAGCGTCGGCTGGCTGGCGACACGGCCCGTGCCGCCACCACAGGCGAGGTGCAGGATCTTCGCCGCGAGACCAGTGCCCTGAAGGAGTGTGTGGCGGACCTGACCCTGGAAAACCGCCTGCTTAAAAAAAGCATGCTGGCGGATGGGGGCGACGAGGCATGAGGTATCCCCCTTCTGAAAAGCTCGAGATCATCAGGCTCGTGGAGCAGTCGCACCTGCCTGCCGGGCGCACGCTGGGACATCTGGGCATCCCGCGGCGAACCTTCTGCCGCTGGTATGATCGCTATCGCAAAGGTGGCCGCGAAGCGCTCGAGGATCGGCCTTCGGTTCCGGGCCGGGTTTGGAATCGTATCCCGGCGGCTATCCATGACCAGATCATCGAGCTGGCGCTGGATCAGTGCGAGCTGTCTCCGCGGGAGCTGGCGGTGCGCTTCACCGATGAGAAGCGCTATTTTGTCTCTGAAGCCACGGTTTACCGGCTGTTAAAGGCCCACGACCTGATCACCAGCCCTGCCTTCATCGTGATGAAGGCAGCCAACGAGTTCCATACCAAGACGGCGCGGCCGAACGAGATGTGGCAGACCGACTTCACCTACTTCAAGATCATCGGCTGGGGCTGGATGTACCTGTCGACCGTCCTTGATGACTTCTCGCGCTACATCATCGCCTGGAAGCTTTGCACGACCATGCGAGCCGGGGACGTCACCGACACGCTGGGCATGGCGCTCACGGCGTCGGGCTGCGATCAGGCCACTGTGCTGCACAAACCAAGGCTGCTCAGTGACAATGGTCCGAGCTACATCGCTGGTGAACTGGCCGAGTGGATCGAGGCGCATGGCATGAGCCATGTACGCGGCGCTCCACTCCATCCCCAGACACAAGGCAAGATTGAGCGCTGGCACCAGACCCTGAAGAACCGCGTCCTCCTGGAGAATTACTTCCTGCCCGGTGACCTGGAGCAGCAGATCGAGGCGTTCATCGAGCACTATAACCACCGGCGCTACCACGAGAGCCTGGAAAACGTAACTCCCGCCGATGCTTACTTCGGCAGAGCCACAGCCATCATCCAACGACGAGAAAGGATCAAGCGACAGACCATCGAACATCGACGCTTGCAACACCGCAAGCACGCCGCTTAACATCAACCCCAAGACGAGGCCTATGCTCCACTAATCCAGCCCAGATGCTGTGCCAAATGTTCTGACGACGGACAGTCGTCAAAAGAATCAATCGCGCGTAAAAGCCGACCCAAATGTTCTGTATCCGTGATGGCGGCGCGATGCGTTACCTTCGGAGCTATGGTTGCGCCGCGGAGCGCGATTGTGGGATCGTACTTCGCGCGAGCGGTCGCCACGCCGTATCGGAACACAGCGCCAATCGTGGCTCGCAGCCGCCGCGTCGTCTCATATCGACCCTTCTTCTCGACCTCTTGCAGCACGCCAAGCACGTCAACAGGCTCGATTTCACTCAAACGGCGATGACCGATTTGCGGGTAAGCGAACTCGAGCAGCCATTCCTTCTTTTCAATTGTAATTGCAGCAAGCTTTTCAGAGCGGCACTTCTCTATGAACTCGTGGGCAACATCTTTGAAAGTATCGCCTGGCCGCGGCGCACGGCGAGCAGCCGCGGCAGGGTCATCACCCGCCCGTAATAGCCGTCTGGCGTCCTCTCGTTTAATACGAGCTTCCGCTAGTGAGATTTCAGGATATCGGCCAAGCGCGAGTTGACGTTGGCGACCTTGGAAACGGTAGGCGAGTTGCCAGAGGCGCGCGCCTGAAGTCTGCACCCAAAGCTGCAAGCCGCCACCGTCCGACAGCTTTCGCCGCCTTGGTCCAGGCTTCGCACTTCTGCAAACTGCGTCGGTCAAGGCCATTGAACGCCCCACGAACGAAACGCGATTTTTGGGTGAGAACAGTCAGAACGCGCGTTCTTCCGTACCAACAAAATACCAACAATCCGCACGGGTAGGCCAGCACACGGGCGAACACCGGCGAACACTAAGCTACTAATTTTGCTGATTATTTTGATTTGAGCGACCTTCGGCGAACATCGCCGAAAGTGCAAATGGTGCCCAGAAGAGGACTCGAACCTCCACGCCTTGCAGCGCTAGTACCTGAAACTAGTGCGTCTACCAATTCCGCCATCTGGGCACACCGGACAGCCAAAACCGGCCGGGCAAGGGCGCGATGTTTAGGGGGGTGGGGACCCCAAGTCAATAATAGGATTTTTCCCGCTTTTGCGGCCAAAAAGCCCCTGTCAGGCCCCCCGTCAGGGGCCTAATATCCACCCAGAATCCTGCCTCTTTGCTTTGGAAATGCGCGTCATGAACACCAAACTGGTCACGGTTTTCGGCGGCTCCGGCTTTCTGGGCCGCCACACAGTGCGGGCGCTGGCCCGCGCCGGCTGGCGGATAAAGGTGGCGACGCGCCATCCCGCCCGCGGCTTCTTCCTCCGCCCGCTGGGCACGGTGGGCCAGATCGATTTCGTGAAGTGCGACGTCTCGGATGCCGAATCCGTCGCCCATGCGGTGATGGGCGCCGACGCGGTGATCAACCTGACGGGCATCCTGTTCCAGAAGGGCCAGACCTTCGAGGACGTGCAGGCCGAAGGTGCCGCCAATATCGCCCAGGCTGCGGCGGCGGCCGGCGTGCGTGCGCTGGTGCATGTCTCGGCCATCGGCGCCGATGCCAACGCCGACGCCGAATATGCCGTGACCAAGGCTGCAGGCGAGCAGGCGGTGCGCGAAGCCTTCCCGGCCGCGGTGATCCTGCGCCCCTCCATCATCTTCGGGCCCGAGGACGGCTTCTTCAACAAGTTCGCCGCCATGGCGCGCTTCTCCCCCATCCTGCCGCTGGTGGGCGGCGGCCATACCCGCTTCCAGCCGGTGTTCGTGGGTGATGTGGCCCAGGCGATCGTCACCGCGCTGTCCAGGCAGGACGGCCGCACCTATGAACTCGGCGGCCCCGCCACCTATTCCTTCAAGGAACTGCTGCAGATCATCTTGCGCGAGATCGGGCGCAAGCGCGCGCTGGTGCCCCTGCCCTTTGCGCTCGCATCGCTGCAGGCCGCGTTCCTGCAGCTGCTGCCCAACCCGCTACTGACGATGGATCAGGTGAAGCTTCTCAAGCACGACAATGTGGTGGCGCCCACCGCAGCGGGGCTGGCGGATCTGAGCATCACCCCAACCTCGGTGGAAGCGGTGATCCCGTCCTACCTGTGGCGCTATCGCGCCAAGGGCGAATACGCGCCTGCCCCCGTTCAGTGAATGGCTAGATAGGCTATCAGTGCGATTCCTGCTGCAATCCGGTACCAGCCGAAGGGCTTGAGCCCGTATTTCGTGACGATGGCAAGAAATTGCTTGATCACGAAGAAGGCCACCACGAACGACACCACAAAACCGATCGCGATATTCACGCCCTGGCCCTGGCTGAGCACGCCGGCCTTTTGATGCAGTTCCAGGATGGTGGCGCCCATCATGGTGGGCACCGCCAGGTAAAATGTGAACAAGGTCGCGGCGCGGCGGTCCACCCCCAGCATCTCGCCGCCCATGATGGTGGCGCCGGACCGCGACACGCCCGGAATGATGGACAGCACCTGGCAGCAGCCGATCTGGAACGCCTTGGACAAGGGCAGCTTGTCGCCGTCCAGCCAGCGGGCCTTTGGCGTGATGCGCTCAAACAGAAGTATGATTATGCCGCCCACGATCCAACAGCCGGCAATGAATGGCATGGCATGGGCGGGATCGAGCAGGACCCGGTCCAGCAGCTTTTTCAGCAACAATCCCGCCACCACCGAGGGCAGCAGCGCCAGGATCAACCCCAACGCAAAGCGCCGTGCGTCTGCGGAAGATGGCAGTCCGATCAACGCCTTCCAGAAGACCTGGAAATAGATCGACACCACCGCCAGGATCGCGCCCAGCTGGATCACCACGGTGAAGGCTTCCCAGTCCTCGCCCAGCCCCAGCAACCTTTCGGTCACCAGCAGATGCGCGGTCGAGGAGATAGGCAGGAATTCGGTGATGCCTTCGACCACGCCCAGGATCACGGACAAAAGCATATCGTGCATGGGCGAATCCCGGTCAGAAGCGCCGAAGAGTTAGCATCGCGCCGCACATCGCGCATCCTATAAAGTTTGTTATGGTGGCGCATGGCGGCGAAGGGAATCGGGCTGTGGCGCGGGCGTGGCTGGCTGTGGAAGCTGGCGCTGTCGCTGTTCGTCCTGCTCGTCCCTGCCCCCATCCTGCTTTTGCTGATCTTCCGGTTCCTGCCCATTCCCGGCACCCCGGAGATGCTAGTCAGCCTGGCGATGGGCAAGGGCGCGTCCTATGTCTGGACCGACGATATTTCCCCCCGGCTGGAGCGGGCCGTGATCGGCGCCGAGGATCAGAATTTCTGCACCCATAACGGATTCGACTGGGTCAACATCAACAAGGCGATGGAGGACCACAAGCGGCACCCCAACAAGCCAATGCGCGGCGCCAGCACCATTTCCCAGCAGACCGCCCGGACACTGTTCTTGGTTCCCATGCGCAGCTGGATCCGCAAGGGACTGGAAGCTTATCTCACCGTAATGATTGAGGCGCTGTGGCCCAAGAAACGCATCCTGGAGGCCTATCTCAACCTGGTGGACTGGGGCGATGGCATTTTCGGGGCCGAGGCGGCAGCCAGCGCCTACTTTGGAACCGATGCCGGTTCGCTGACGGGTGATCAGGCCGCCCGGCTGGCCGCCATTCTGCCCAATCCCCACAAGTGGAAGGCCGCGCATCCGGGCCGCTATGTCCGCCGCCGCGCCGGGATGCTGCAAGGACGCGGGGCGATGGTGATGCGCGACGGCTTGAACTTTTGCGTTAAATAAGCGGCTCGCTTACAAGACCTTCCTTATTTATGCCCCACCGCTTCGCTATTTGAGGACATTTCCAATGTCCTGCCGCTTCGCTAATTGAGGACTGATGCGCCGCCTGATTCACCTGATGCTGTCACCCAGTTGCCGCCTGGCCCGCCTGATGGTGGGGGAAAAGCGGGTGGCCTGCGATCCGGCAATGTCGGATGACCCCAGGCAATCCATGCCCATTTTCACCGATATGGATGGCACGCGCTGCGAAGGCGTGTGGGCGATCCTGGATCACCTGGAACATCATTATCCCGACCATCCGCTGGCGCCGGCCGACGATGCGGCGCGCCTGGCCTGCTTGCGCTGGGTGGACTGGGCGATGGGTCCGTTCCACGAGCAGGTGACGCAGCGCATCGTCTATGAGAAAGCCGCGCCGCGTTTCACCGGCGCCGGCTTCAGCCGCGCCCCGGACATGAATGTGATCCGCGCCGGCCGCGAGGAACTGAAACTGGCGCTGAAAGCGATCGGCATGGCGGCGGAAACCAACGGCAATCTCGCCTGCCGCGAAACCACCCTGGGCGACCTGGCGGTCGCGGCGCATCTGTCGGCACTGGACTATTTCGGCGAAGTGCCCTGGACCGATTTTCCCACCGCCGCCGAATGGTATGTGCGGATGAAGTCGCGGCCCGCTTTCCGTTCACTGCTGGCCGACCGCGTTCCCGGTCAGCCGCCGGTGTCCCACTACGCCGAACTGGATTTCTGAGTCCGGATTCTCAGGGTTTCAACGCGTCGAGATGTTCGCGCGCTTCAGCGGCGGTTTCGGCGGAGGCACCTTTCAGGGCCGCCTCGAAATCGCGCCTGGCTCCGCCCAGATCGCCCACCTGCTTGCGCAGCAAGCCGCTTTCCACCAAAGCGTCGCTGTCGCCGGGTTTCAACTTCAATGCGTTGTCGATATCGGCGCGTGCCTCGACATATTGCTTGAGCGCGCGGCGGGCACTGGCCCGCAAGACCAGCAGGTCGGCGCGGCGCGGTGAAAGCTGCAAGGCCGCATTCAGGTCCAACACCACCTCATGCCAGTTGCGCACCATCGCCTGCGCGCGCGCCATGTCGGTGAACAGGTCGGGATCGCCGGCTGACAATGTCAGCGCGCCGGTGAGGCTTTGCACCGCCTTGGCTCCCTCGCCCGCCAGCAGCCAGGCATTGCCGGCCTGGTCATACAGCGCGATGCGGAACTGCACATCAAGGATGGCGCGCCCGCTTGCGATACGATCCAGCCGCGCACCCGCTTCGGAATAGCGCTTGAGGTTGACCAGAGACAGGGCCGCGCAATGTTCCGCCGGCACGCCGCCGCCGGCCTTGATCCAGTTTTCCGCATCGGCCAGCGCAGCGGCGGGATTGGCGCTGCTGTCTGCCAGGCAGCGGTGATAATGCGCCCGGTTCGGCACAAAGGGCGCGGTGCCGACCGCGGCCTGCGCCGCAACGGACAGAAGACCAAGACAGATGACGGCGAAAATGGGGCGGGACATGGTGATTCATCCTAGCAGCAAAGGGGCTTTGGCGGGCCTGAAATCCTGTTAGGCTGCGCGCGAGGAAAAACGCCCATGGCCTTGCACCGTATCGCCGCCATCCTGCTGTTCCTGCTCGCACTGGCGGCGCCGGCGATGGCGCAGCCTGCGGTATCGGACGCACCTGTGCAGTTGGGGCCCCGCGCGGCGCCCACCACGCATGTCCAGGTCGGCACCCTGCCCGATATGGGCGCGCCGACATTCGATGCCGCCAAGGCGACGGACAAATACCTGTCGCGGGTCAGCGGCGCGGCGCGCGCCAAATCCGACGCTTATTTCGAAGGCGGCTACTGGCTGCAATTGGTGGACCTGATCTACGGCCTTGCCGTGGCCGGCCTGCTGCTGTGGCTGCAGATTTCCAGCCGCATCAGCGACTGGGTGGAGGAGCGTACCCACAGCCGCACCTATCAGGTCATGCTGTATGCCGCGGCCTATGTGCCTCTGACCACGTTGATGACATTCCCGATCGTGGTCTATGAGGGTTTCTTCCGCGAACACGCCTATGGCCTGTCCAACCAGAATTTCTGGCAATGGCTGGGGGACTTTGGCATCGGCTTCGCGCTGAATTTCGCCGCCATGGTGCTTCTCTTGCCGGTGCTCTATGCCGCCATCCGCCGGGCACGCGAAACCTGGTGGGTCTGGGGTGCGATGCTGGTGATCGCATTTGAAGTCCTGACCGTGGTCATCTGGCCGATCTTCGTCGCCCCGCTCTACAATCACTACTCGCCGCTGCCGGCCGGCCCGCTGAAAAGCCAGATCCTGTCGCTGGCCCGCGCCAATGAGGTGCCGGTGGACAATGTCTGGCTGGTGGACGCTTCGCGGCAGTCCAACCGGGTATCAGCCAACGTCTCCGGCCTTTTCGGCACCGCGCGGATATCGCTGAACGACAATCTGCTGAAACAGGGCACGCCAGACGAAGTGCTGGCGGTAATGGGCCATGAGATGGGCCATTATGTAATGGATCATGTCACCCGCGAGCTCTTGCTGGGGGCACTGGTCATCCTGGTTGGCTTTGGCTTTATCAACCGCGCTTTCCTGATGGCCTGCGACGTGTTCGGCGGCCAATGGCAGGTGCGAAAGCTGAGCGACGTGGCGGGGTTGCCGCTGCTGGTGGCACTGGCCAGCATTTACATGTTCCTGGCGACGCCGGTGACCAACACCATTTCCCGCACCACGGAATACCAGGCTGACATTTTCGGGCTGGATGCCGTGCGCAAGCCCGATGCGTTCGCCACCGTGATGCTGAAGTTGTCCACCTATCGCAAGCTGGAGCCGGGGAAGTGGGAAGAGATGATCTTCTATGACCATCCTTCCGGCCGCACCCGCATCGAGGCGGCCATGCGCTGGAAAAAGGAACATATCGCCGATCCCGACCTGCGGAACACCGCGCAGCAGCCCTAGCGCGGAAGCTGCGCCACCAGAGCCGAATAGAGCGGACCGGCTGGTTCAAGCCTGGTGAGCAGCGCTTCGCACGCCTTGCGCGCCTCGCCGCTCCAGTCGGCGGTGAGCGAGGCAGCAAGCTGGGCCTGACTTTTCAGGATCACGCCATCGTCCAGGATCTTCAGCCCATTGTCGCGCAGGGTCGCGCCGGTGGTGGTGATGTCCACGATCACTTCGGCGGTGCCGGCAGCCGGCGCACCTTCGGTAGCGCCCTGCGATGGCACGATGCGGTAATCGGAAATGCGGTTGAGCGCAAAGAACTGCCGGGTCAGCTGGGCATACTTGGTCGCCACCCGCAGGCGGCGCTTGTGCTTGCCGGCATAGGCGGCACAGACATCGTCCAGGTCCGCCATGGTCGCCACGTCGATCCAGTAAGCCGATACCGCCACCACCACATCGGCAAAGCCGAAGCCCAGCGGCTTGATGAGATGCATGCGCCCGGTCAGCTCCGGCGCCTCTTCGCGCAGCAGATCCTCGCCGGTGATGCCCAGATGAATGTCGCCGGCCAGCAAGGACGAAGCGATTTCGCCCGCCGACAGCAGCATGACTTCGACATCGGGCATGCCGGCAAAGCTGGCGCGATAGCCGCGCGCACCGGCTGCCATCTCCATCACCACGCCGCGTTCGGCGAACCAGGCGTTACAATTGTCCTTGAGGCGGCCCTTCGAGGGAATGGCAAGGGTCAGCATCACTTGCCTCCGCGCTTGGCGGCCAGCACGCGCTCGGTGCGGATGGCAACGCCGATGGCGCTGACCGGTTTTTTGGCACCCAGCATTTCCATCATGGAGTCATAACGGCCCCCGCCGGCGATCTGCACAGGGCCTTCCTTGTCACGCGCCCATAGCTCGAACACAAAGCCGGTGTAATATTCCATGTTGCGGCCGAAATGGGCGGTGAACTGCACCCGCGCCGGATCGATGTTCAGCGATTTCAGGGTCGCCAACCGCGCATCCATCGCCACCAGTTGCGGGTCCAGTTTGATGCCGGCCGTCGCCAGAAGCGCACGCACCTTGGCCAGGGACTCTTCGGCAGGACCGGAGATGTCCAGCAACTGGGCGACGGCGTCGGCCACCTTGGCATCCAGGCGCAAATTGGCCGCGTCCGCGGCGCGGTCCAGCGCGCGCGTGATGATATCTTCGCGCGACCGGCCCGCCATCGGCGCGTCCCCGCGCGCATCCAGCAGGGCCTCGATCTCTTCGAGGGTGCCCGGCAATTTCGCTTTGCCGTCGCCATGACCCAGCCAGTACAGCAGGCTTTCGACATAGCCGGCGCGCCAGAAGTGGCGCTTGAGGCGCGAGCGCCAGCCCGCTGGCAGTGCCAGCGCGTCCACCAACGCATTGAACAACGCCAGATCGCCTATGCGGATAGTGAAATCCGACAGGCCGCACACTTTCAGCGCATCCACCACCAGAGACAGAATTTCGGTTTCACCTGCGGCGCGGTCTTGCAGGCCCAGCAGTTCCACACCCGCCTGGAAAAACTGGGTGGGACGATGTGGTTCGCCCGGCTGGTGGCGGAAGACCAGCCCATTATAGGCGATGCGCGCCGGGAAACTGCGTTTGCTCATCACCGCTTCGCGGCAGATGGGGATGGTGAGATCGGGACGCAGGCACAGCTCCCGACCCGACGGATCTATCAGCGTGAAAGTGCGGCGGCGGATTTCCTCGCCCGACCGGTCCAGGAAAATCTCGGCCGGCTGCAGCACCGCCGGTTCTTCGCGGCCATAACCGCGCGACGCGAACAGGCCCAGCAACGACACCGCCTGACCGTTCAGGGCATCGATCGCCTTACTGTCGTAATAGGGAAAGGCGGCCATCAGGCCCTGCCCTTCAGCATCGCCTTCACTTCGGCCACCAGAGCTGTGCGCGAAACGCTTTTCTGCGCCTCGCGGTTAGCCACCCATTCGGCGCGGCTTTCCACCGATTTGGCCAGCTCGGCGCCCAGCGCCAGGTCCTTCAAAGTGACTTCGCCGCGGGCGCGCTCGTCGCCACCCTCGATCACCGCGATGGCGGCGCCGCGCTTGTCGGCATATTTGAACTGGTCGCCCATCTTGCCGTTGCCGACATAGGCTTCGGCGCGAATGCCGGCGGCGCGCAATTCCTGCACCATCGCGAAGCTGGCGGCGGCTTCGGCCTTGTCGAACACGGTGACCACCACCAGCGGCGAGCTGGCAGCCGCCACCAGCCCGCGCGAGGTCAATGCACTCATCAGGCGCGACACGCCGATGGAAACGCCGGTGGCCGGCACCTGTTGGCCGGTAAAGCGCGCCACCAAGTCATCGTAACGCCCACCGCCCGCAACCGAGCCGAACACAACTTCCTCGCCAGCCTCGTTCTGTATGGGAAATGTCAGCTGCGCCTCGAACACCGCGCCGGTGTAATAGTCGAGCCCGCGCACCACGCCGGTGTCGAACAGCACTCGGTCGGGGCCATAGCCGCAGGCCTGCAACAGGCGAACAATCTGCTCCAGCTCATTGAGACCGGCCGCGCCGACGGCGCTGGACCCCACAAGGGTGCCGATCTGGCGCAGGTGCGCGTCTTCGTCCGCCGCATCGGGCGCGACAAAGGCAAGAATGCGATGCGCCTGGTCAGCGGTCAGCCCCGCGCCCTTGGTGAAGTCGCCGGATTCATCCTTGCGCCCTTCGCCCAGCAGCGCCGAAACGCCTTCGACACCAAGCCGATCGATCTTGTCGATGGCGCGCAGGACGATGCCGCGCCGCACGCGATCTTCCAGCGCCACGCCGCTGGCTTCCAGCACGCCGTCCAAGAGCTTCCTATTGTTCAGCTTGACGATGTAATCGCCGCGCTTGAGGCCCAGCGCCTCCAGCGTGTCGGACAGCATCATCAGCAGTTCGGCATCAGCCGACGCACTGGCGCTGCCAACCGTATCGGCATCGAACTGGGTGAATTCGCGGTAGCGCCCCGGTCCGGGCTTTTCGTTGCGCCACACGCTGCCCACCTGGTAGCGGCGGAACGGCTTGGCCAGATGCTGAAAGTTGGCCGCGACATGACGGGCGAGCGGCGCCGTCAGGTCATAGCGCAGGCTCATCCACTGTTCGTCATCGTCCTTGAGCGAGAACACGCCTTCATTGGGGCGGTCCACGTCTGGAAGAAACTTGCCCAGCGCGTCGGTATATTCGAAGGCGGGCGTCTCCAGCGGATCGAAGCCGTAGCTTTCATAGACGCCGCGGATGGTGGCCAGCATCTTCTGCTCGGCCATGATCTCGGCGGCGCCGCGGTCGCGGAAGCCGCGCGGCAGCCTAGACTTGGGTTTAACGGGTTTCTGAGAAGACATATTGGGAATCTGCTGGAAATCGAAGTTGGCGGGGGTTGTACCGGCCCCCCGGCACGGCGGCAAGGAACAGGCCAAAAATATTACAAATCAATGGGTTGAAAGCGCGCCGCTTTGTCCCTTGCGCACGGCCATGCTGCAATGCGAACTAGCTGGAAAGAACAGGGAAAGCGTCCGTGGCCCAAAGCAAAGTCTATCCCGATGCCGCGTCAGCCCTCAAAGGCCTGACCTTTGACGGCATGACCGTGATGTCGGGCGGCTTCGGCCTGTCGGGCAATCCCGAAAACCTGATCGCCGCCCTGAAGGAAGACGGCACCCGGAACATCACCCTGATCGCCAACAATTGCGGCGCCGACGGGCTGGGCCTGTGGGTGCTCCTGAACAACGGTCAGATCAAGAAGATGATTTCGTCCTATGTCGGCGAGAACAAGCTGTTCGAAGAGCTGTATCTCACCGGCAAGCTAGAGCTGGAACTGAACCCGCAAGGCACATTGGCGGAACGCATCCGCGCCGGCGGCGCCGGCATTCCCGCCTTCTATACCCGCACCGGAGTCGGCACGGTGGTGGCGGACGGCAAGCCCACCGAAGAATTCGACGGCCTCACCTATGTGCGGGAGCGCTGGCTGAAGGCGGACCTTTCCATCGTCAAGGCCTGGAAGGGCGATACTGAAGGCAACCTCGTCTATCGCAAGACCGCGCGCAATTTCAATCCGGTGATGGCCACGGCCGGCAAGGTCACCATCGCCGAAGTTGAAGAACTGGTCGAACCCGGGCAGCTGAACCCGGACAACATCCACACGCCGGGAATTTTCGTGCAGCGCATCCTGCAGGGCCGTGACTACAAGAAGCTGATCGAACGGGTGACGACGCGTCCCCGTCCCGCCACGGGAGGCGTGTAATGGGCTGGTCTCGCGAAGACATCGCCGCCCGCGCCGCGCGCGAATTGAAGGACGGCTTCTATGTGAACCTGGGCATCGGCATCCCGACCCTGGTGGCCAACTATATTCCCGACGGTTTGAAAGTCACCCTGCAGAGCGAGAACGGCATGCTGGGCATGGGCCCCTTCCCCTATCCGGGCGAAGAAGATCCCGACCTGATCAATGCAGGCAAGCAGACCATCACCGAATTGCCGATGACCAGCTATTTCTCCTCGGCCGACAGCTTCGGCATGATCCGCGGCGGCCATATCGACCTGTCGGTGCTGGGCGCGATGGAAGTGTCCGAAGACGGGGACATCGCCAACTGGATGATCCCGGGCAAGATGGTCAAGGGCATGGGCGGCGCCATGGATCTGGTGGCCGGCGTCAAGAAGATCGTGGTGGTGATGGAACACACCAACAAAGCGGGCGAGAGCAAGATCCTGAAGAAATGCGACCTGCCGCTGACCGGCACCCAATGCGTGGACATGATCATAACCGACCTCTGCGTCTTCACCCTGGAACGCGGCAGACGCGGCCTGACACTGGTTGAGCTGGCGCCCGGCGTCACCCTGGAAGAAGTCACCGCCAAGACCCATGCCAAGTTCACCGCGGCCCTTTAACCCCTGCGCCTCGCGCTCTAAGATCAGGAAAACTGGGGCGGAACCATCATGAGGCATCTCGCGTGCGCCACTCTGCTGGCGCTGGGCACAGCCGCAGCGGCGGCCGCGACCATGCCACCGCGCGAAGGTCCGGCCGAAAACGGCTCTCCCGCCTGGTTCCTGCAGCCTTCATCCACTGATCCTGCCGGCCATACCGCTGTCAATGACGAAGGCCGCATCACAGTGCACCCGCATGTGACGGGTGACGAAACCTTCACCAGCTTTCGCTGCACCGGTTCGACCGTGTGCCAGAACCGTTTCGGGCCCAATCGCCTGACCCTGGACCGGGTACAGTGGAGGCAGACGATGGGGTATGACTTTGCCTACCCCATCCACCTGCCGCCCGGCGATGGCGGGCCGCCTTCGGTCGGGATCGATTCCAAGGCCAATATCTGGGTCTATCAGCGCAAGGCGCCGGGCCATCCCCAACTGTTCAAGTTTGATCGCAACTACAAACTGGTCCTGACGGTGGGCGAGGATGTCATTGGCCACCAGGACAAGCCGCATGGCATGGCGGTGGACGGCGAAGGCAATGCTTGGATCTGCGACATCAATGGCGCAACCGTGCAGAAGATAAGCCCGGACGGAAAGCTGCTGCAGACCTTCGGCGTGAAAGGCCATCGCGGCGACTGGGATGAGGCCAAGGGGCAGCGCTATCTGTGGCAACCCATCGCCATCGCCTTTGCGCCGAACGGCGACATCTATATCGGTCAGGGCCATGGCAATGAGAGCCCACGCGATGTTGACTCCGACGATCCCACCAATGTGATGGGAGCGGCGCGCGTGCTGCATCTGGACCGGAGCGGCAACTTTATCGGCCAGTGGTTCGGCGACGAGACCGGCCAGGGCAAGTTCGATCAGGTGCACGGATTGGCGGTGGACCCGAAAACCGGCGATGTGTGGATCGGCGACCGTGAGCAGTATCGCATCCAAGTTTACAATGCCGAAGGCAAATTCCTGCGCACCATCCTGACGCGCAACCTGTCCAGCACAGTGGGCTTTGATGCGAACGGCAATCCCTGGATGGCGACGGGGCAGGATGGCCAGGTGCTGAAGCTGGACCGCAGCGGCAAGGTGATCGGCGCGGTGGGCAACGGCATGGGTATCGGTCCTGGTCAGTTCATCGAGGCGGCCTATTTCGCCTTTGACGCAAGCGGCAACATCTTTGTTGGCGATACCAGCACCGGCCGGGTCACGGAATTGGTCGCGCCCCGCAAATGACGCATCGTCTTCTGAGCCGGCTGTGGCGGCATCATCTTCCCTTTGGACTGGCAGCGGCTGCCATCGTCTGGCTTTTCTACATTACGCGGCCCTATGCGGACGTCATCACCCGCCTGAGCTTTTCCACTGCCTGGCCGGCGCTGATATTGCTGACGGTAACCTTGGCGATCGGGCCCTGGCGTGTGCTGACCCGAAGGCCCCCGGCCCTGTCGGTGGATCTGCGCCGCGATATTGGCATCTGGGCGGGCATCCTGGGCGTGCTGCATGCGGGGGTGGGCCAATGCGTGCATCTGCGCGGACGGCCATGGCTCTATTACGTCTATGAGAAGGCCAACGAACATCTGCTGCCGATACGGCATGACATGTTCGGCTTTGCCAATTTCACCGGCCTGTTCGCGGCCCTGATCCTGCTGGCGCTGCTGGTCACGTCCAATGACGCGTCCCTGCGCAAACTGGGCCTGCCGGGCTGGAAAAGCCTGCAACGTTGGAACTATGCCTGCTTCGCGCTGACGGTGTTCCACACCTTCGGGTACCTGATCGGCATCGAAAGCCTGGAGGCCGCCGCCATCATCACCGCGAGCCTGTGCGTGGTGATCACTGCATGGCTGCAATGGGAAGGCTGGCGCAGCCGCGCCTAGGTTACTTCACCACCACGCCGCCCACCGTCTCCGAGCCAGTGCCGCTGCATCCCACAGCGCCATAGCGCACGAATTTCTGGATGCGCTTTCCGGTATCGACTTCCGCCGTATAGATGTTGCCCTGACTGTCCAGGCTGACCTGGTGCAGCCAGTGGAACTGGCCGGCATTGCGGCCCGAGCGGCCCAGACGTCCCAGCTCCTGCAGATTGGCGCGGTTGAGCAGATAGATGGTCATGTTGGAATTGTCGCCGACATAAAGACAGCTCTGCCCCTTGTCCTTGGAAAAATTCAGAGACACCGATGTGCCCGGCATGGCCGGAACGGTCTCGGTGTTGCCGCTGATCCAGCGCTCGGCGACAAAGCCGCACTTGCCCGCCACACCGTCCGGGTTGTTGCACGGCTTGCCCAACTCGGCGCTGTTCTTGTCGAACACCTGAATGCGGTCATTGCCGCGGTCGCAGACATAAATCTTGCCGTCATCGGCCAGCTTGATGCAGTGGACGGGGTTGCGGAAGAAGGCAGGCTTCCTGTTGCCCTTGGCCGCATCGGGCAGCCAGCGGCCGGCCGCCGCCGCCGCCGCGTCGTCCACCGGATTGCCGCCATAGGCGCCGAAATGGCCGATATACTTTCCGGTATTGGCATCCACGATCAGGATGCGGCGATTGCCGTAACCGTCAGCGACATAAAGCCGGTTTGTCTTTGCATCCACCACCATGTCGGCCGGCAGGTACAGCAGCGGCGTGCCGTTGATGCCGCCACTGGTGTCATTGCTGGCCGGCGCCGTGGGCGTGCCGCCGATGCGCATCTTGAAATTGCCGTTCATGTCGAACTTCAGGACAAAACCGTCGGCGCCATCCTTGTGCGTCGTCCAGGCCGAAGCCGGGTCCACCGGCTTGGCGCCATTGCCCGCGATCCAGACATTGTCGTTGTGATCGACATAGATGCCGTGCTCGCTGTTGGGCCAGATGCATCCCTCAGACGCCTTGCAATGGCTTTCCAGCCAGCCCGGATCGGCCGGGCCGCCCCAGGCGCGCAGCAACTTGCCGGCAGTGTCGAACTCCAGCACCGAGGGGGCGGCGTTGCAGCAGTCGGCCTGCGCCCCATTCGGACGGGCAAAGCCCAGGCCGTTCTTGCCACCCGAACCGCCGCTGGTATCCAGCGCCGCTTCGTCGGTGGTCATGGTGCGCGGGCGGTTATAAATCCAGATGTGATCGTGATGGTCGACATACAGACCGCCGATCTGACCCAGCAGCCAGCTATGCGGCAACGGCGCGGGCCAGGCCGGATCGGAGACAAAGCCCGGCACCTTGGCACTCGCCGACTTGTTGTAGACGCCGGTATTGGCATAGAGGCGGTCCAGAATCCCCTGATCCTTCTTCACCGCATCCGCGGCCAATGCCCCACCTGAAGCCAGCATCACTGCCAGCGCAATCACGATTCTGCGCATGCTATTCCCCTATATGTCCTGTTGTCAGTCCTGCGGCACGTCGATCACAAGCACGCGCTTGGGCGCCTTGCCGACCTTGATGCGGGCAATTTCTTTCTCCGCTTTCACATCCATGATGGAAGCGTCGTCGGTATCGGCGTTGCTGACGCCGGCATATTTGCCGTCTCTGGACATGCTGATCCAGTTGGGACACTCGCCCACGGTCAGCTTCTTGCCCAGCTTGCCGCTGGCAATGTCATAGACATAGACGCCGCTGTCGGACACCGAGGTGATCCAGATCTTCTTGCCGTCCGGCGTCATGGTGATGCCGTGCACGGGCGTGTTGGGCGGCTCGACCCGGCAATTCATCCAGGGCATGGGCGGCAGCATGACCTGGGCCATGGTCTTGCCTGGAATGTCGATGATTGCCATGCCGTGCAGGCCGCTTAGCGCGGTGTAAAGCGTCTTCTCGTCCTGGGTCACAATGAAGGGACGCGGATCGCCAGCCACCCGCACCATGTTGGTATATTCCATGGTCTTCATGTCGATGCGGTTGATGCGGTAAGC
>CAIUTH010000142.1 GCA_903902075.1 uncultured Alphaproteobacteria bacterium | reverse complement strand
CGTATCGATCGCGCGGGCGCTGGCCAACCGCCCGCCGGTGATCCTGGCCGACGAACCCACCGCGCCGCTGGACAGCGAACGCGCCCTGGCGGTGATGCGCATCCTGCAGCGCATGGCCAGCGAATACCGCACCGCCATCATCGTCGTCACCCACGACGAGAAGATCATCCCGACCTTCCAGCGCATCTATCACATCCGCGACGGGCGCACGAGCGAGGAGGCAGGAGAAGGACGGCCGCTGGACTGAGCGGGGCGCTGCACGGAGGGGGCAATGCCTTGTAGAAGTCCAGCTGGAGCGGATCTTCGCGCATGGGCCCGCGGCTGGCGCGTGCCTGACCGGACACTACTTCGCTGGCACCTGCATCTGCTGATGTTTCATCAACTGTTCCATCAACATCTGCATCATGTCCATGCGCTGTTCCATCATCTGCGGGGACACCCGGCCACCCTTGGCCATGCCCATCGGCCCCGATCCCGCGCCGGGACCGGCGCCTGAACCAGCACCGGAACCAGCGCCTTGACCGGCACCGGAACCGGCCTTGCCGGCGCCATCCATCATGCCGCCACCCATGCTGCGCATCAGGCCCATGCCGTCCTGCATTTCCTTCATGTGTTCGTCCATGAGTTTGCGCCGCTCGGCCTGATCGGTGGTCTTCTGCATGCGCGTCATATGATCCTGCATCTTCTTCATATGCTCCTGCATCTGCGCCATGGACTTGTCTTCCATGCGCATGCCGGCCATCGGGCGGTCCGCCATGTTCGCGGACGGCCCCTTGGGTGCAGCCGTCGGCGGCGCGCCGACCTGGGCGATGGCGCTGCCGGCGAACAACACCGCACACGTCATGGCGAGCAAGGATTGGTTCATGGTGCGTCTCCTGGTGGGTAAAGCTACCAGCACGTTCCGATCAGGCCCATGCCCGTCGGATATCTCTGCTCATGCTGGTTTCAGCGCAGTCCCTGTGCGGACCCTCGTTGTCGAGCGCGTCATTGCGGCCGGTCGATGTGCGTCACGGCGTAGCCACCCGCGACCTTCTCGGCCACGAAACGAATGCGATCGCCGGCCTTTACCTGATCGAGCATGGCCGCATCGCCGGCACGAAACACCATGCTCATGGCCGGCATGTCCAGATTGGGAATGGGCGCGTGGCGAATGGTGATCTTGCCCGCGGGCTTGTCCACCCGGCGCACTTCTCCTTCTATCCAGGACAGCATCGCGGACGGCTTGGCCTCGTTGCCGGCTGGATGGGGAGCAGCTTGGTCGGTCGCGGTCGGCACCGTCTGTGCGATGGCGAACGCTGCGCCTCCGAATGCGCAAGCCAAGCCGATGAATCCTGCCGCCACGGTACGCAACCGCGCATTCATGGCTTGCCGGGTCATCATTTGACGATCACCTTGCCGATCATGCCGGCATCGAAGTGCCCGGGAATGAGGCAACCGAAGTAGAACTCGCCCGGCTTGGAGAATTTCCACAGCAGACTGCCGCGCTTGCCGCCCGCCAGATCGACGGCATGGTTCTCCTCGCCGTGCTCCATGTCGGGATGCTTCTTCATGGCCTCGGCATGTTCCTTCAGGTCGTTCATGGTGCCGAGCACGAACTCATGTTTCAGATTGCCGGGGTTGGTGACGACGAAACGGATGGTTTCGCCCAGTTTCACATTCACCGCGGCCGGCGAGAAGCGCATGGCGTCACTCATCCTGATGGTGACGGTGCGGCTCGCCACCTTCTTGTCGCCGGGCATGCCGAACGGCGTTTCGTCGGCTGTTGCGGCATGAGAATGGCCGCCGGCGTGGTTGCCGGCCGCGTGAACGGCAAGCGGGACGGCGACCATGGCCAGTGCGGCCATCAGAGTGATCAGTCGGGGTCGGGTCATTTTCATGAAAGTTCCTTTGTCATTCAGTGATGATCGTGACCGCCGTTGCGGCGGATAGTCATGGCGGGCTTGTCGCCGCCGGTCTTTGCGGGACCTGAGGAGGAGGGGGCGGCACTAACCGGCGCCGGGTCAGATGACGTGCCGGTCCATTCATGTGCCACCGTTCCGGCCGGATGCGTGTACCAGCCCGGGTCCTTGTAGTCGTCGCGCGCCAGGCCTTCGCGCACCTTGAGCACCGAGAACATCCCGCCCATCTCCAGTGCGCCGAACGGGCCGCTGCCGGTCATCATGGGCAGGGTGTTGGGCGGCAGCGGCATTTCCATGTCGCCCATGTCGGCCATGCCGCGATCGCCCATCACCATGTAGTCCGGTATCAGACGCGTGATGCGCTCGGCAATGCCCTGATGATCGACGCCGATCAGGGTCGGCACCTTGTGGCCCATGGCGTTCATGGTGTGGTGCGACTTGTGGCAGTGGATGGCCCAGTCACCGGGCGCATCGGCCACGAATTCGATGGCGCGCATCTGGCCCACGGCCACGTCGGCGGTCACCTCCGGCCAGCGCGCGCTCTTCGGCACCCAGCCGCCATCGGTGCACGTGACTTCGAAATCGTGGCCGTGCAAGTGGATGGGATGGTTGGTCATGGTGAGGTTGCCGACGCGGATGCGCACGCGGTCGCCCAATCGCGCCACCAGCGGCGAGATGGCCGGGAAGACGCGGCTGTTCCAGCACCACAGGT
>CAIUTH010000141.1 GCA_903902075.1 uncultured Alphaproteobacteria bacterium | reverse complement strand
GTGAAATTCCCGCTGCCGGCCGGGGCCAACGGCATCCGCGTGCCCGCCACCGCCCTGATGTTCCGCGACGAAGGCATGCAGGTCGCCACCGTGGACGCCACGGGCCACGTCAAGCTCAAGACCGTGAACATCGCCCGCGACATGGGCGCGAGCGTCGATGTGGGCGGGGGCATCAGCCCCAAGGACCGCATCATCGACAATCCCGCCGACGCGCTGCGGGATGGCGATGAAGTGAAGATCGCGAACCAGTAGCGCCCCTTGCCAAGGATCGCCTATAAAGGCGGACCACATGGGGGAACACCAATGCGCGCCTTGAAGATCATGGCTCTTGTCCTGCTGCCGCTGGCCTGCCTGGCGGCTTGCGACAAGAAGTCCGATGCCGCCACCGCCGGCAGCTACGACACCTCGCCGGATGCCAACAAGCGCTTCCTGGCCGATTATGCGGCACGCCCGGGCGTGAAGAAGCTGGAAGACGGGTTGATGTACCGCGTCATCAAGGCCGGCACCGGCCAGACCGTCCAGAAGGGCAGCGACGTGGTGACGGTTTTTTACAAGGGCGCGCTGATCAACGGCAAAGTCTTCGACCAGACCAAGCCGGAAGAGCCGGCACAGTTTCAGTCCGGCGCGTTGATCCCCGGCTGGGTTGAGGCGCTGAAGCTGATGAAGACCGGCGACACCTGGGAAATCGTGGTGCCGTCCGATCTGGGCTACGGCAGCGACGGCGCCGGCGATTCCATCCCGCCGGACCAGACGCTGGTCTTTACCATGACCCTTACCAAGGTTGAGTACGCTCCCTAACCTCGAATCCCCGTGAAATTGCGGCTGCTGCTGGCGCTGCTGCTGGGCCTTTTGGTTCTGGCCATAGTGCTGGCGCGCTTTGATCTGCATGTGGTTATGACTTCGTTGTCCCGCGTGGGGCTGGGCGGTTTTCTCCTGATCGTGGTTGCCGGGCTGGCCGCGGAGATCGTGCTGGCATCCGGCATCACCCCGCTGTTGACCGACGCCGTGCCGCTCTGTGCCATTGCCGCGTCGCGGCAACTCCGCGACAGCGCCGCCGACGTGCTGCCCATCACCCAGCTGGGCGGAATCGCTTTTGCCGCCCGCGCCCTGGTGCTGGCGGGATTGCGCGCGCCCACCGCTTCGGCAGCGGTGATCGCCGACTTCACCACCGAAGCTTTTGCCCAAGGCCTGTATGTGCTGGTTGGGGTCGCCGCCAGCCTGTCTCTGCTGCAAAAAAGCACGCTGCTGTCGCCCTACGTCGGCGCCATGCTGGCCGGCGCGGTCTTCCTGTCGTTGGGCAGCATGGGCTTTGCCCTGTTGCAGGTCGGCGGCAGCCGCTGGATCGAGCGGATCAGCGAAAAACTCTTCCCGGGCGCGTCGGCGCACACCCAGGCCTTTCGCGAAGCCATTCACGGCATCTATCGCCGCCGCGGCCGTTTGTTCGTGTCGATGCTGCTGCAACTGACGGGTTGGATGGCATCGGGCCTGTGGCTGTGGGTGATACTGAAAGTGATGGGATTTTCGACCGGCTTCTGGTCCGCGATAGCGCTTCAGGCACTTTTGGAAGGCTTGCGCAGCGCGCTGGTGTTCATCCCCGCCGCAGTGGGCGTACAGGAAGCCGGCTACGCCGCGCTGGCGCCGCTGTTCGGTCTTGCGCCGGAAACAGGGCTCGCCATCTCGCTGCTGCGCCGCGCCCGCGACGTCACCATCGCCGTGCCGGTTCTGCTGCTATGGCAGCTGGTGGAAGCGCGCCGCGCCGCGCGAACCCCTTAGAACTTGTAAGTCAAGGTCGCGCCCGTCATGCGCGGGGCCAGCGGAATACACTGCAGCACACCCGAAGTATTGGGCGTTCCGAAGGTGCCGTTGGGCGCCGAGTTCAGCACGCCGTTATATTCCGGCAGGCAGGCCTCGGTGTTGGCGACATTGTGCATGAACAGCGCGAAGTCGGCGCCGATATGGCCGATATCGGTGAAGTCCAGCCGAAAATTCAGCAAGCCATAGGCAAAGCTGCGCTGCGACGGATTGTAGGCGCGCAGGTCCGCCAGATAGCGGCTCTGCCAATAGTAATGCGCCGTGAACACGGTATCCCCCAGCGGTATCCCGCCCAAGTCGTTGCCAAAATTCACCGTTGCGGTTTCGTTGGTCTGCCAGGCCGGAACCGGGATCGGCGTGCCCGACAGGTTGGTGGTGTTGGTCGGCAGCAGGTAACCGGCCGGCGGCGTCACGGTGAAATCGGTGTAGCGCGGATCGATATAGCTGCCCGAGGCATTCAGGGTCAGCCAGTCGGTGGGAATGGCGGTGATCTCCCATTCCACACCATAGATCTTGGCGGCCCGCGCATTGGTCGTGATGTTGTCGTTGAAGGTGCCCAGGCAATTGCCGGCATTGAACTGCCCCTGGTCGCAGGCTGCGCCGCTGACCGTGGTGGCCAAGGTGACGTTGGGAAAGGACTGCTGCACCTGGATGTCGTGATAGGCGGTTTCGTACAGCGCCAGATTGGTGCGCAGCGGAATGCCCGCCAGCTGCCAGTCCGATTTCACGCCGATTTCATAATCTTGCACCTGCTCCGGCTTGGCCGTCAGCACCGCGACATTGACCGCCTGGGTGTTGATGGCGCCAGCCCGGTAGCCCGAGCGCATGGTGGCATAGACCATGGTGCCGTCCCACAGGTCATGGTCCAGCGCCAGGGTCCAGGTCGGCTTGTGGTAGCTGCGGCGCAGATCCTGGGCGCATTGCGCCTGCGGGAATACCTTGCCTTGTGCATTGGTCAGCCCGCACAGGCTGCTGAAGCCCGTATAGGTGATGCCTTCGAAGGTGTAGCCACCGGTGTTCAGGGTCGCGGGCTTACCCGCCGCGATCAGCGCATTGTTGGTGGTGGTGCTGGCCGGTGTCTGCGTGGTCTGCGTCGCGATATGGGCATAGCGCTCGTCATAGGTGTAGCGTACGCCGGCTGTCAGGCGCGTATCGCTCCAGATGCTGTAGGTGCCCTGCGCGTAAGCCGCGTAGGAACTGTTTTCCTCGCTGTTGCGGCTCCAGTCGGTGACAGTGATCTGCTTGCCCGCCGCCGCTGTCGGCGCCGAGCCGGCGCTGGGCAGGAACAGGTACAGCATGCCGCCGTCATTGGGGCTGCGTTCATTGAAATAGAAAAGGCCGGTAGTCCAGCTCAGCTTGTCATCCAGCGCCTTGCCGTTGACCGTCAGCTCGGTCTGGTAGGATTCATAGCGTGGGAAATTGTAGATGTAGGTGTTGGTCTCGTAAGGCTGTCCGCGGCTGACCGCCGTGCCGGCGCTGTCGAAGGTGCGATAGGCGCCCATCAGGCGCACATC
>CAIUTH010000140.1 GCA_903902075.1 uncultured Alphaproteobacteria bacterium | reverse complement strand
TACCCGCGCCCGCAGCGGCGCGGTGATGTTCTATCTGGGCCTGGCGGCGGTTTTCGTCATTGCCATCCTGGCCACCTTTGTCTGGTCGGTGACCTTGCCGGGCAGCAACAACACCTCCCAGGATCTGGCGGTGCGGCTGCGCCTGTCCAGCCCCCCGCCCGATCCCGCCATCCTGATCGTCGACATCGATGAACGCTCGCTGGCGCTGATGGCGCCGGCGCATGGCCGCTGGCCATGGCCGCGTTCGGTGATCGCCGAAACCGTGGCGGGCCTCTCCGATGCCGGGGCCAAATCCATCCTGGTGAATTTCACATTCAGCGACCCGGACAAGGACCATCCCCAGGACGACGCCACCTTCCAGGACGTGCTGGCGCACACACCCAATGTGGTGCTGCCCATCACCCGGCTGGATCCGGCCAATGACCGGCAGAGCCAGGTGGCGATCACCCGTTTTGCCGGTGCGCAGATCCATGATCCAGCCGCCGCAGCCAGGCCCATCGCCGTACTGGCGCCAGCCTTTTCCGCCGCCTATGGCCGGCTGGGTTTCAACAATCTGCGGGTGGATAGCGATGGCGCGTTGCGGCACTTCGATCCCTGGCTGAACGACCCGGGGTTTTCCTTTCCGTCCCTGCCGCTGCGGGCGCTGCAGGCTGGTGGCATCCAGACCGGCATTGCGGCCGGTGATTTTCCCGACGGGATGACCCTGAACTGGCGCAACAAGCGCGGCACCTATCAGCGCCGCTCCTTCGCCGATGCCGCCGCCGACCTGGACTCAGGCGATCCCGCGCGCATCGCCCGCTATCGCGGCAAGCTGATCATCATCGGCGCCACCGCGGTGGGGCTGGGCAACCTGAAAGGCACGCCCGCCGCCGCAGTGATGGACGACAACACCATCCTGGCTACGGCAATGGACGACATGAAATCCCGCTCCTGGCTGCGCACCGTGCCGCTATGGGCGACCACCCTGCTCTCCATCGTGGCGGTGCTGGGGCTGACGGCGAGTTTCATTTTCCGCCTGGACCAGGGCTGGATCAACCGGCTGTTCTGGCTGTCGCAGACGGGCTTCATCGCCATCACCGTCTATTGCGCCAGCTATACCGCCTGGCTGCTGGATATCTCGCCGACGGTGGTGTTCGCGGCCAGCTATTTCGCCATCGCCAATGTCTACAACCGCGTCCATCTAAGTGCCCTGCGCGGCAATCCCGCCTTCTCCGCCTTCATCCAGAACCACAGCCGCTCGCCCTTCCTGCTGATGGGGGTGCGCAGCAGCACAAGCGACAAGCGCCGGCTGGCGGCAATGGTGCGGCGGCTGGAGCGCCGCTTCGTCGTGCATAATGTGCTGCATGTCGACAACCTGTTCGACCGCGGCCATGTGCTGGAACAGCCGACCGAAGGCCTGTCCTTTGTGATCATCGCGATCCAGGACGAACCCCCGGCCGGAGCGCGGGCAGCAGCCGAGGTCATCGCGCGGGAATGCCGGCTGGCGCCGCACATGGTGGAGATGCCGGCCGGAGAGGAATTTCAGGATGTGCTGGGCATCTTCAAGGCGATCCTGAGCCTGTCCGCCGATATGGCCTGACAGCTAGCGCGTCATGCCGCGCGCGGCCACGCGCAGGCGGTCCACCACTTCACCGTTGCGGCTGACCACCACCTCGTCATGCAGGTTGCTGACCACGCAGACATGATTGGGCAGGATCCGGATGCGCTCACCGATGGCCGGCTTTTTGGCACATCTGGACAGATCGAGGATGCCATGCTCCTCGTTCAACCGCTCCACGATGGCGCCCGGATAATCCAGCACCAGCCCATAGCCCTCGCCGGCTTCCGGCGGAGCGCGGTCGCTGGACAGGCTCTTGGAACCGGCGTCGATGATGGCGCGGTCCGGCGTGGGATGGCTGACCACTGTGGCATGGACCAGCAGCGCGCATTCATCGAGCGTGGCCGCGCCCATCGCGACGGTGGAACGATCCTGGTAGATATAAGTACCGACGCGCACCTCGGTCAGGCCAGGAATTTCATGCGCCGTCCAGGCATTGGGCGTGCCGCCGCCAGACACCACAGGAATATCAAGCCCGGCTTCGGCGAATTTTTTCCTGGCTTCTGCTACGAACACCGCCGTTGCCGCGGTCGAGGGATAGGTCATCAACCCGTCGAAGCGCAGGCCCGGCAGCTGGACCACGCGCTGGGCCAGGGTCAGCGCCTCGGCGACGCTGACAACGCCGGTGCGCTTGGCACCACTGTCAAATTCCACCAGCACGCCGATGGTGGCACCACCGATACGCGCGGCATCGGCCACCGTGTTCAGCGCTTCGCTGCTGTCCACTGCAACCCTGAGCCTGGCCAGCCTGGCCACTTCGCCCAGACGCTGTGCCTTGCCCACCCCGACCATGGGATAGGAGATCAGGATGTCGTCCATCCCGGCCCGCGCCATCACTTCGGCCTCGCCCAGCTTCTGGCAGGTGATGCCGCCGGCGCCCAGCTCGATCTGGCGGTGGGCGAAAGCGGGGATCTTGTGGGTCTTGATGTGCGGACGCAGCTTCAGGCCATGCGCATCGCAATAATCCTGCATCTTCTTCAGATTCGCTTCGACCCGGTCCAGATCGATGACCGGGACAGGCGTTTCAAGATCGCTGACGCGCATGGACCTGCCTCGTTAATCCGGAAGAACCGCCACGCAGTTGATCTCGACCTGGATGCCGTACAGCTGGCAGCCAATGGTGGTGCGGGCCGGCGGATCGCTGGGGAAGAATTCCTTGTACACTTCATTGTATTCCGGGAAACGCGTCAGATCGGTGAGATAGGCGTTGACGTTGACGATATCCTTGAGGTCGGCGCCCGCCGCCTTCAGGATGGTCTGAAGATTGCGAATGGTCTGGCGGATCTGTTCGGCAAAATTGTCGGACATCTTGCCGGTGGCCGGGTCGACCGGGCCCTGGCCCGACACATACACCATGCCATTGGCGATGACGGCGTGGCTGTAGTGCCCGCCCGCCTTCATGCTGTCCACCTTCAAAGCCTTGCGCATAATACTCTCCCTGTTAATTCGCTTAGTTCGTCAGAACCCGTCCGGGCCGTGCGCCCGTCGGCTTGCCGTTTTGTACCACGGCATGTCCTGCCACCCAGACCGTTTCGATGCCAGCCGGTAACTGGCTCGGGTCATCGAAGGTGGCGCGGTCTTCTATAGTTTCGTCGAACAGCACCAGATCGGCAACCATGCCCGGCGCGATGACCCCACGATCCTTAAGGCCAAAACGCCGCGCAGCCACCGATGTCATGCGGCGTACCGCATCGGGCAGCGAAAACCAGTGTTCGTCGCGCCGCAGGCGCCCGGCCACGCGCGGGAACGTGCCGAAAGCGCGGGGATGAGGCTTGGTCCCCGGGCGCGGCAGGCCGTCGGAACCCACCATATGCAAATCGTGGGTGCAGGCGGCGCGCAGGTCATCCTTGTCGAGCTGGAACATGACGATGGTGGTCTGGCCCTCATCCTCCAGGATCATCCGCACCATGAAATCGAAGGGCGCGGAGCCTTCCTGGTCTGCGGCCTGTTGCATATCCAGGCCCTCAAATTTCTTCAGGGCGGGATTGGAAGTACCCGAGATGCGCACATTGCCCCAGCCGATCATGGCAACCTTGGAAATCCAGGGCGCGTTCGGATCTTCGATAGAGCGGCGCAGTTCTGCCAGCCCTTCACGGGTACGCAACGCCGCCATCAGCGCCTGGACGCCGCCGGCATGCATGGCGGGCGGCACCAGTTGCAGCATGTAGCTGCTGCCGGCCAGGTAGGGATACATGTCGAAGCTGACATCGACACCGCGCGCATTCGCGGCTTCCAGCTGCGCGATGGCTTTGGGAATCTTGCCCCAGTTGGGCCGCCCCGCCGCCTGCAGATGCGACAGCAGGCCCGGCGCCCGGGATGTTTCCAACAGGCCCAGGAACTCGTCGATGGATTCGATCAGCTGGCCTTCATAGCTGCGCACATGCGCCGCGAGGATTTTGCCGCGCGCGCCGGTAGTCTGGGCAAGCGCCTGCAATTCATCGGTGTCGGCATAGGCGCTGGGCGGATAGACCAGGCCCAGCGAAAGCCCAAAGGCACCGTCCGCCAGCTGCTGGTCCAGAAGCTGCTGCATTCGGGCGCGTTCCTCCGCGGTGGCGGGGCGGTCATCATAGCCCAGCACCGCCAGCCGCAGGGCGGCATGACCCACCAGCGAAATCACGTTGAGGGATATGCCCTGGGCCTGCAGCGCATCGCGATAGGACGAAAAGGTGTCGAACACCTCATCTGCGGAGATCTCGCCCAGCAGGGTGGCAAAATGCTGCCGCAGATTGTCCGCCGAGCCCGGCACGGTGGGATACAGCGAGAAGCTGCAATTGCCCACCACCAGCGAGGTCACGCCCTGCATGATCTTTTCGATCCGCTCAGGCTCTCGCAGGCAGATCAGATCGTCATGGCAATGGGCATCGATAAAGCCGGGCGCCAGGTAGCGCCCACCAGCGTCCACGACGGTACCGGAGGCGGGCAATGAATCACCGATCGCGATGATGCGGCCATTTTCCACGCGAACATCGGCGTTAAAGTCGGGCGCGCCGGTGCCGTCGACAACACGGGCGTTGCGGATCAAAAAATCACTCATGACACATCAAACCGTATCGGGATCGGGAATGGGTTCAATCCGGCCCAGCATGAAGCCATAAGCCAGGATGCCGACCAGAAGCACGATGCCTGCCACAAGGAAAGCGCCGGAAAAGCTTTTGGTCCAGCCCACGATGAAGCCGGTGATAATGGGCGCGATCACGCCCATCAGGTTATTCACGAAATTGGTGAAGCCGCCCACGGTGGCCGTGCCGCCGCGCGGGCTGATCAGCGACACGACCGAAGAGGCCACCGGCGCGGCCGCGGAAATGCCCGACAGCGCGATACTGATCCACACCAGCGCCCAGAAAGGGTCCTGCGTCATGGAGATGCCGAATACCGCCAGCCCGGCAATCATGCCGCCGATGATGAAAATCTTGCGCGCTTTGCTTTCATCGACGCCGCGGGCAATGAAAAAATCCACCACGAAGCCGCCGATCAGCAGGTCCGCCAGCGAGGCGCACATCCAGGGGATGATGGTGAAGGCGGCGGATTTGAGAATGGTCATGTGCAGGGTCTGCACCATGTAGCCGGGCAGCCAGGTCAGGAATAAATAGAAGGAATAGCCATAGGCGGAATATCCGATGGTGTGCGCCCAGACTTTCCTGTTGCGCAGCACATAGCCCAGCATGCTGATCTGGCCGATGCCGGACGGACCTTCCTTCACCGCGCCGCCAGCCATGATGTAAGTGTGCTCGGCGGTGCCGAGCTTTTTGTCCTGGCTGGGATCGCGGTACAGGATCCAATAGGCGAAGAAATAGGCGATGCTCATAATGGCGGTGATGCCGAAACCCCAGCGCCAGCCGAAACGGACGATAAAGAAAGCCACCAGCGGCACGCCGATGACATTGGCGAACTTGGCAGCGGAATCGAAAATGGCCGTGGAACGGCTGCGCTCATGGCGGGGAAACCAGTAGCCGGTCGCCTTCTGGCAGCTGATCATGCCGGGTGCCTCGGCCACGCCAAGCAGCATGCGCGCAACGAAGATGCCGAGATAGCCAGTGGACAGCGCCGTCAGGGTCGAGGCGATCGTCCACAGGAAGGCGCCGATCCGGCCAACCCGCGTGACGCCGAAACGGTCCAGCAGCATGCCGCTGGGCAGCTGCGCGAGCGAATATGACCAGAAGAAAGCACTGAGCAGCAGGCCGATCTGTCCCGAGGACAGGCTCAATTCCTTCTGCAGCTGGGGGGCGGCCACGGAAATACTGATCCGGTCCAGATAATTGACCAGAACACCGACGGCCAGAAGCACGCCGATACCCCAGCGGCGATTGCCGACCTTCTCCACAACCCCCGCCATCTACCCGTCCACCCATTTGGACCGTTGAGTGCGATCCGGCTGCTCGACGAACGAACCTAGCCGGGTTTGGCCCGGCTTGGAAATGATTCAGGAAAGGGGCTTATTGCCGATCTTTCGGGACCAGGGTCATGGGGCTGACGCCGGCCTGCTGATGGCGCCTGGGCCGGTCGATGCGCTTGCCATGCTCGTCCACCGGATTGCCTTCATTGTCGACATCGCCGTCGGGGTAATGCGGCCGGTCAAGCGTCTTCAGAAAGAAGTCTGCGCTGGGCAGCTCCACCAGTTCCCGTTCCACCCGCGGTACCGCCGCTTCGGTGGTGCCAGGCGGTACGTCCTGGGGAATGCGGGTCTGGGCCCCCTTGATGGTGTTGGCCTTGATCTGCTCGAACACGCCCCTGCGCCATTCTTCGGAGGCATGCCGGGGAACGTCCATCAGCTGCGCCGGATCCACGACATAGGCGGATGCCATTTTCAGGCGATAGGCGCTGGAGATACCGTCATATCGGCCGGTCACCGGGTTAAACATGCCATCAGCATTCCGGCGCAAGGCGAAGTAGAGCGCGACATGGTCCTCATGTTCGCGCACGCCCTGCTGACCACCATCCTGCGCAAAGGTGTTCTCGGCATAGAGGTCGCGCCAGTCACGATATCCGCCCACCAGTCCGGTGGCGGAGAGGCCGTCGGCCGCCATGCTCAGGCGCAGCCGTCCCTGGCGGAAATGGGTGTCACCCAGCTGGTCGTAGAACCATGCGATGCGCGGGCTGTGCAGCTCAGCCACCTGCCCGCTCTCGACCACGCCGTTTTTCACGGTCGCCTTCATCCTGGTGTATTGGGCCGAGTTCAGGATGCGATAGGAATAGTCGGTGGCGATGCCGCCGCGCGCATCCTTGACGATCTTGTCCGGCGAATAGCCGATCTCGACAACCGCATCGCTGTCGTTGCGAGGATTCTGGTTGCCAGACACCCGGATCACCATGGTGTAAAGGCCGTCCTGCATCTTGTCATTGGCGCGCATGTCCAGGTTGGCATTGCCGTTGCCGCGCCATGGTGCATCGCAGCCCCAGGCGCGATACAGGGCATTGTCTATGCCCTTCTCGCCATCCGGGCTGACGAAATCTCCCGCCTTGATCTTGCCGTCCAGGTTGAAGCCGTCGCCGATGCGGCTGTTCACTTCGGGCTGGCCGGGGTCATCCGCAGCCCAGGGATTCACATAGGTTTCGATACCGCGCCTGTAGCCCCGATAGGCGATTGCCCGATTCCACAGGCCGAAACGCGTGGAGGTAGGCGAGCGAGTCTTCTCCACCCCGGGAGGGGCAGTGATCCATTCGATTTCCTGCGCCGAGCGCCATTTCTGCAGCGAGATCGTCCGTTTGGTCTCGGCGGGATTGGCGAAATGCTTGCCGCTGCCATGCGGACAGTCCACGCCGGGCTCGATTTCGCCGGCGCGGGAGAAATCCGCGCGCCCACCATAGCGAAAAGCATACTCATATTGGCCGACGACGAAGCCACGGACCCAGGGCGCAGCCGACGCCGGTGTGGCGGCCATCACGCCAAACACGGAGGCGCATATCATCAGGCGCTTTTGCAGGACCATGTCGTCCCTCCCGGAACCAGCGCTGGTTCGCCGGCTGATTATGGAGGCAGCCTAGCACCAAGCAGGGATTCGGGCGAAGGGGCGAAGCAGCCGCCCCCCTCCGCCATATCTTTAGGCCGGCAAGGGCCGGGGTTCTTGCTGTCCTGCAATACCGCGAAACTAGGGCTTCGCGATCTTCACTTCATCGCCATCCCGCAGCGCGTCGGCGGGATTGTCGATGATGCGGTCCTTGGGGCTGATGCCCCCGCCCACATCGACGCTCGCGCCCAGGTCGCGGGCGATGTTCACGGTCTTGAGCTTGACGTGGCCCGTGGCGTCCACGGTGGCGACCTGCATGCCTTCGTCGCGGAACATCAGGGCGGTGGCGGGCACGCGGATGCCGTTGGCCCCGGCCGGCAGCGGGAATTTCAC
>CAIUTH010000139.1 GCA_903902075.1 uncultured Alphaproteobacteria bacterium | reverse complement strand
CTGATCGCGGCGTCGCTGCGCGTCCGAAGAATGCCATCCGAAGTTGCGGCCCTGTCACTTGCACCAACACCATGAGGACGGAGACAAAGCCTTGGTAGCCTCCACGACAGACACGCGCCCAGACCTTCCCGATTTTACCGCCATTCGCGGTCATATCGCCAGGCTGCCGCGCGTCAACCTCATAGTGCGGCCGACGCCCCTGACCGAAGCCCCGAACCTGGCGCGTGCGCTCAACCACGGCAAGCCGGGGGGGCCACGCATCTTTATCAAGCGCGATGATCTCACAAGCCTGGGCCTGGGCGGCAACAAGCTGCGCAACCTGGAATTTCGTCTCGCCCGAACCATGGCCGAAAATGCCGATACCGTGATTGTAGGCCTGGATCTGCAATCCAACTCCGCCCGCCAGACCGTCGCCGCCTGCAACAGGCTGGGACTGAAGACGATCCTGGTGCTGGAGGGCAGCAAGCCCAACGTCATCCAGGGCAACCTGCTGATGGACTATCTTCTGGGCGCCGAGGTGCATTTCGCCGCGACCCGCGACGAGCAGCGTCAGATGCTGGACGGCCTGGCCGATCAGACGCGCAAGGCCAGGGGCCGGCCGCACATTCTCAACGACAATCCCATGTTTGATGTCGCATCCGCGGCAGCCTATCTGGAGGCGACACTGGAAGTGCTGGAACAGCTGGATGCCGAAGGGCTTTCACCTACCTATTTTTACATGTCGTCCAGCGGCAAAGGCCAAGCCGGCATCATACTGGCGCAGCGGCTGACGGGCCTGGACTTCCGGATGCATGGCGTCACCGCCACCAGCGAATTTCACCTGCCGTCGCGCACCGCCGGTATCGCGAATGAGACGGCCCGCGCATTGGGACTGGATCTGGTCATAACCGAAGACGAGATCGTCAATTTCACGGACTTTGTCGGCGAAGGTTACGGCGTGCCTTCCGAGGCGGGGGTTGAAGCGGTCAAGCTGTTTGCCCGCACCGAAGGGGTCATCCTGGACCCCATTTACACGGGCAAGGCCGCCGCCGGCCTGGTGGCGCATGTCCGCGAAGGGCGGTTTGGGGCCGATGACGTGATCGTATTCGTCCACACCGGCGGCACGCCGGCGAATTTCACCTGGGCGGATCTTTGGGTGGACAACACGATGACAACCAAAACGAGCAGCACACGATGAGTGAAAATCGGGACACACCCATGAATATGGACGCCAAGGCTGTCGGGGTTGTCGACTGCCATGCGCACATCTTCCCGCCGGCCGCCGGGGCGTCGGGGTTTCCCAGTATGGAGCTCCACAGGATTCACCAGCAGCGGGCCATGCACATGCACGGCAACCAGCCCTATCGCCGGCTGCGCGACAACGCAATCGTGACCGAACGCATGCTGTGGGATGCAAACGATCCCTCCCCCGCCGGAGCCAAGGATGTCTCCTTTTCGGCTGGGCGGTTTGGGCGGTTCCAGTGGGAAAAGGACGGCGAGAGCTATTATGTCCAGTTCCTTCCGCCCTGGATGGAAGACCTGTCCATGAGCGCCGACCGGCTGGTCGCGATGATGGACCATGCCGGCATCGAGACGGCCGTGCTGCAGAACGACCAT
>CAIUTH010000138.1 GCA_903902075.1 uncultured Alphaproteobacteria bacterium | reverse complement strand
GGACCTGGCGGCAGCACGCCGTCGTCAAATGCCTGGGTAAACGTGCCGAAAAAACCGGTGGCGGAATTGAATGCCCCCAGGCAGTTCGGCCCCAGAACACGCATGCCGCTCTGTCGCGCGATTTGGCGAATGGCATTCTGCCGACCGGCTCCTTCCTCGTCGGTTTCCGCAAATCCGGACGAAAAAACAATGACTGCCTTTACGCCCTTTTCGGCGCACGCGGCAACCGCCTCCACGACCTGCTCCGATGGCAGCGCCAGGATGGCGAGATCAACGGCATGAGGAATGGTCGAGATCGATTTGAATGCCGGCAATCCCTGAACGGTGTCGCGGTTCGGATTGACGGGATAGATGGCGCCCGAATAGCCCGCCTGGCGGAGGTAGCGTATCGGCCGGCCGCCAATGCGCGCTGCGTCGTCGGACGCTCCAATGATGGCAACTGACCGGGGTTCGAATAGCGCATTCAGCGCGCCAGGGTTTTCCCCCCGGAGGATTTCATCTTGTTTCAATTGGGCGACCAGGACATTTTTCGGTTCGACAACTTAGCATCGTGCATGGGTGTATGCGGATGCGCATGGGTGAATATTGGGCGCATGCAGTGGATTCGCGGGGCTGGCTCAAGGTAACAGGCGCCCCCCATCATACCGGCCGCCACCGCCGCACGTCTCGGACTGCTTGCACGCTTCACGAAACCGCACGCACACCCGGCGGGCCGGCGAAATCGGCACCATTTCCAGCCGTCCAAGGTTTTCAGTCGACCAAGGCGGGGAGATATTTCCCCAAAACTCTCCATGCCAGAACCAAATGAATGGACGACCCTGCAAGACCGGGAGCATAGTGCAAAAGTGCCAGTCCGGGCGCGCCTGAAGACGGGTCCCCGTTGCTTGGTAAAGGGGGATAAAATCCGCTCCCCCGATCGCCCAAGGGTTCCAACCGGACGCCTTTCCGGGCCGCTCGAGGCGAACCGATTCAGATACGGAGGTTGCGATGTCCAGGCACGAGAAGATTCAGCGCATCACGGCACCTGAAATCTATGCCCGCAAGGGCCAGAAGAAGATTGTCTCCCTGACGGCCTACACCGCGCCGATGGCGGCCTTGCTCGATCCCCACGCGGATTTCCTGCTGGTGGGCGATTCGGTGGGCATGGTGTTGCATGGCATGACCAGCACCGTGGGCGTTACGTTGGAAATGATGATCATGCACGGCAAGGCCGTCATGCGCGGCGCCACGCGCTCCATGGTGGTGGTGGACCTGCCGTTCGGCACCTACGAGTCCGGTCCGCAGAAGGCGTTCGAGTCCTCGGCACGGTTGTTGTGCGAAACCGGTTGCCAGGCGGTCAAGGTCGAAGCCTGCGAAGGCATGCCTGAAACCATCGACTATCTGGTCAAGCGCGGTATCCCGGTCATGGGCCATGTCGGCCTGCGTCCGCAGGCCACCAATGTGGACGGTGGCTTCCGCGCCAAGGGGCGTTCGGCTGCCGAGCGCGAGCGCGTGATCGCCGAAGCGCGCGCGGTGGACGCGGCGGGGGCCTTCGCCATCGTGGTCGAGG
>CAIUTH010000137.1 GCA_903902075.1 uncultured Alphaproteobacteria bacterium | reverse complement strand
ATCAGATGCTCGGCCCGTTCCTTGGGATCGCTCATCAGGTCTTCGGCCAGCGCCTTGTCTTCTTCGGGCGTCTTGCCCCTCCAGCGCGTGCCGGCGATGGGGCGGATCGTGACCTTGCCGTCGCGCAGCCGCACCAGCACTTCGGGGCTGGAGCCCACGATCTGGAAGCCGGGCATCGACAGGTAATAGAGGTACGGCGAGGGGTTCAGCCGGCGCAGGGCGCGGTAGAGCGAAAAGGGCGGCAGGGTGAACGGCCGGCGGAAGCGCTGGCTGGGCACCACCTGAAACACATCGCCCGCCATGATGTATTCCTTGGCGCGCGCGACCACGGCGAAATACTCGTCCTTGGTCATATTGGATTCCACCGCCACGCCGGTGGGCAGGTTCGCAGGCACGGGCGCGGGATGAGGAGCAGGGGCTTCCAGCGTCGCCACGGCTTCATCCAGCCGCGCGGTGGCGCGGGCATAGGCGGCCTTGGCGTCCATGGTCTTGTCGATCCAGACGGGGGTGATGACGATGATCTCGTCCTTCACGCTGTCGAAGATGGCGGTGATGGTGGGACGCAGCAGGATGGCGTCGGGCAGGCCCAGCGTGTCGGGCGGTGGGTTGGGCAGGTTTTCCACCTGCCGCGCCATGTCATAGCCCAGATAGCCGAACAGGCCGGTCGCCATGGGCGGCAGGCCGTTGGGGATCGCCGCCTGTGTTTCCTTGGTCAGGGCGCGCAGGCTCGCCAGCGGCTTGGCGCTTTCCGGCGTGAAGCTGTCGGTCTGGGTCAATGCGTTGCGGTTGATTTCGGCGACGCCATTGCGGCACCGCCAGATCAGGTCCGGCTTCAGCCCGATGATGGAATAGCGCCCGCGCGTCTCGCCGCCCTGGACGCTTTCCAGCAGGAAGGCATTGTCCTTGCCGTCGCCGAGCTTGAGAAAAGCGGAGACCGGTGTCTCCAGGTCGGCGACCAGCCGGGTAAAGACAAGCTGGGCGCGGCCCTGCGCATAACTGGAAGCGAAGGCGTCGAAGGCCGGCTCGATCATGACGCGGTCACTGGTTCGCGCCCGTCACCGACTGGACCAGCTTCTGGTTCACCTTCACGGTCTGGCGGATGCGGGCGGCATTGGCCAGGGCGATGGAGAAGTCGCCCGCCACCGACTGGGAGAAGCGCATCATGCCGCCCTGGAAGCCCGGATCGCGCGGGTTCAGCGCCGGGTGGGAAATGCCGGTGATGCGCGCAATCACATAATTGCCCGACGTGCCTTGCGGTCCGAAGTCCACGCCGCCGGCCGGGGCGTTGAACAGCTTGGCCACCATCGCTTCGCTGAACATGGTGTCGTTGGTCTGCCGCGTCAGGGCCGGGCTGTGCTGTACCGGCACTTTCAGTTCCTTGGCGATGCCGTCCAGCGACTTGTCCTTGGCCGCCTGCGCCGCCAGCGCCTGGGCGCGCTTGGCCAGCAGGGTGCCGCGCTGTTCGGCGGTCCAGTCGGCCAGCGCCTGGGCGCGCACCTGGTCCAGCGGCTTCAGCTTGGGCGGTATCTGGCCATTCACATGGATGGTGTAATAGCCGCCCAGCTTGGTGGCGAAGGGATCGACGTCCTCGCCCACTTCGCCGCGGAACATGGCGGGCAGGAATTCCGGATCGGCGGGCACGTCGGCCTTGACGCCATCCTTGCCCATGCCGGTGATGTCCACGCCAGCCAGGTGGCCCAGCTTCATGCCGGCTTTCTTGGCCGCGTCCTTCATTTCGGCGCCGCCGGAGCGGGCATCGGTATAGGCATTGACCGCATCCACAAGCTTGGCGGCTGCCAGCTGGGTCTGCAGCGTCTTGGTGAGCTCGTCCTTTACATCGGCGAGCGTCTTGCTGGTCCCGGGCGCGATCTTGGTGACCCGCGCCAGGGCGTAGCCGCCAAAGCCGGTCTTGATCGGCTCGCTGACCTGGTTGAGCGGCAGGGCGAAGATCGCCTTGGCGCGTTCGGCATCGGGCAGTTCGTCCTGCGCCAGGGTGCCCAGGGTGATCTGCGCCGGCTTGAGGCCGCGGCGGCTGGCCAGTTCATCGAACGTCATGCCCGCCTTGATCTTGGCGCTGGCGTCGGCGGCTTCGGCCTGGGTCTTGAATTCGATCTGCTGCAAGTCGCGCTTTTCGGCGATCACATAGGTCGACTTCTGCGCGTCATAGGCCTGCTGCAACTGGGCGTCGGTGACAGTGACTCCGCCCATCACGTCGGCGGGGGTGATGGCGGCATAATCGGCGTCGCGATATTCCGGCGTCGAATAGCGGTCGGGATGGGTCTTGATGTAGGCGGCGAGGTAGGCGTCGCTGGGCGTGGGGACATCGCCGGCCTGCTGCGGCGACAGCACGATATATTCGGCGGCACGCTTTTCATTGATGTACTGGAAGAGCGCCTGGGCATAGGTGGGTGGCACTACAAAATTGCCTTCCACCGCGGCGGTCAGCTGCTCGCGCGTCATGTCCTGGCGGATTTCCTCCAGGAACTGGTCCTCGGTATAGCCGGCGGTGTTGATCGCTTGCACGAACACGCGGCGGTCGAACTGGCCCAGGGTGCCGCGGAAGGGCGCCATGGCGCGCACATTGCCGGCCACCACCGCATCGGACACGGTCAGGCCAAGCTTCTTGGCTTCATTGTTCAGCGCGGTGCGGCTGACCATCTGCTGCAGCGCCACCTGGCCCAGGCCCATTTTCTGCGCCATTTCCGGCGTGATCTCGGTGCCCATCTGTTGGCCTTGGTTGCGCAGGAAGTTGCGATAGGTGCGCTGGAATTCCTGCTGGCCGATATCGGTGCCGCCCACGGTGGCGACGGCCGCGGTCGAAGCGCCGGTAAAGACGTCGGCAATGCCCCACACCACAAAGCTCAGGGTCAGGCCGCCCATCAGCAGCGTGGCCATCCAGGACTTGGACAGTGTGTGCATCCATTGAATCATGACGGCAATTCCGTGACTTAAGGGCGTGGCGCGGGAAGGCGGCGGATGATAGGGAGGGGGAACCCTTCCGGCAAGCCGCGAATCCGCGAGGGTTTTGCCGGGGAAGGCCCGGAATTACAAGGGGTTATGCATGCGTTCGCTGGTGGCGGGAAACTGGAAGATGAACGGGCTGGCCGCCAGCCTTGCCGAACTCGAGTCGCTGAAGGCAGCGCTGGCGGCGGCTGCGCCGGCTTGCGAGGTGCTGGTGTGCCCGCCTTTCACGCTTCTGGCGCAGGCAGCGGCGGTCTGCGGCGTCGCGCTGGGCGGACAGGACTGCAGCCCCCGGGACGGTGGCGCCTTCACCGGCGACATCTCGGCGGCGATGCTGAAGGACGCGGGCGCGTCCAGCGTGATCGTGGGTCACTCCGAACGTCGCCAGATTCACGGCGAGCGAGACAGCGATGTCGCTGCCAAGGCACAGGCCGCCTGGCGGGCGGGGCTGAGCGCCATCATCTGCGTGGGCGAGACCGAGGCCCAGCGCGATGCCGGCAATGCCCATGGCATCTGTTCGGGCCAGCTGGACGCCAGCGTGCCGGACGGCGCCACGCCCCAGAACACGATAATCGCCTATGAGCCGGTCTGGGCCATCGGCACCGGCAAGACGCCGACCCTGGACGACATCAAGGCGATGCATGCCCATATCCGTTCCTGCCTGGTGACACGTCTGGGCGAAGGCGCGCGGGGCATCCGGCTTTTGTACGGTGGGTCGGTGAAACCGGACAATGCCGCCGATATCCTTAACCTGCCGGAAGTGAATGGCGCGCTTGTGGGCGGCGCCAGCCTGAAAGCATCGGATTTTCTTGGGATTATCGGCGCAATTAAACCTGCTTAACCAAGTCACCTGACCCTTTGTTAACGGGGCTCCCCGCATTCTAAGCGCAATAAATAATAATGCGTGCGGTGGGTGATGAGCAGGCTGTCCTACGACAGTGTCGATGTGCTGATTTACGATCCGGTGCCGTCCAACCGCACCGCGACGCGCGCGACCCTGTATGCGCTGGGCTTCCGCCGCACCGAAACCGTCTCCACCCTCGAAGCCTTTATTGAATCGGTCCACAAGTGTCCGCCGGACATCGCGCTGTGCGAGGCGCAGGGAGCGGCCGACGAACTGTGCGCCGCGATCCAGCAGATGCGCCAGGGCGGGGCGAGCCACAATCCCTTCATCGTCATCATCGTCACCGCCTGGGAAAAATCCTCGGCCCTGATCAACAAGGTGGTGTCCAGCGGCGCCGACGACCTGATCCTGCGGCCCTTTTCCACTGCCACGCTGGGCCAGCGCATCGAGACCCATATCGATCGCCGCAAAGGCTTTGTCATCACCACCGACTATGTCGGTCCCGATCGCCGCAAGGACACCAGTCGCGCCTCCAATGTGGAACTGTTCGATCCGCCCAATTCGCTGAAGATGAAGGCCAAGGACAAGCTGTCGAGTGAAGCCATCGCCCGCAAGCTGGACAGCGAGCTGAAGGCGGCGCGCGAGAAGTTGACATCGGAAAAGCTGCGCCGCGATTCCTTCCAGGTCTGCATCCTGTGGCGGCTGATACAGGAAGCGCCGCTGACGGCGGGCCAGATCTCGCCAGACCTCGCCAAGCTGCAGGTGCTGACCCGGTCCATCGAAACCCGCTGCACCGGCACCGGATACGAGCCGGCGCTGGAATGGTGCGGCTCGGTGCTGGCGGCGGCCGAAGGGCTGGTGGTGGGCTTGGACCGCAACGCCTCGCTGCACCTGCTGGGCCATGCCGGGCTCAGCCTGCACCAGGTCTTTCACCCCGAAAAAAGCGCCGCCGACCAGCTGTCGGAAATCGACGCAACCTTGGCCATTATCCGGGCTCGCCAGCAGACCCAGGCGCTGGCCAGCTAAGGGCCCGCCGGGGCTGGAAAAATGCCTCCGGCTTCCCATTTCAGGCGGGATGCTCTAAGACCCCGCCCGTAAGCCCGGAATTCATCCATGCAGACCCTGTTGCTTGTCGCCGAACTGATCATCGCGGTGGCGCTTATCTGTTTTGTCCTGTTGCAGCGTTCCGAAGGCGGCGCGCTGGGCATGGGCGGCAGCGGCGGCGGCATGGGTGGCCTGTTCACGGCCCGCGGCGCGGCCGACACCCTGACCCGCACCACCGCCATCCTGGCCTTCCTGTTCTTCGTCACCTGCATCGGGTTGAACATCCTGGCGCTGAAGGGCCGCGACCAGACTTCGATCCTTGATTCGGCGGCGCCTGCACCGGGCACGGTCCTTCCGCCCAAGCCGGTGGCGCCCGCGCCGCTCCCGATCGGTCCCTCCGTTCCCAAGCCCCAGTAGTTCTGCGTTTTTCGCGGACCTGTTAGCGGCGGAAAATAATTCCGTTTTTGCGCTTGCGCGCATGTGCCTGTTTGATGATGGTGATCTCCCATGGCCCGGTTAGTTTTCATCACCGGCGGCGTGGTCTCTTCCCTCGGAAAAGGTCTGGCGTCCGCTGCCCTTGGCGCGTTGCTTCAAGCACGCGGCTACAAGGTTCGTCTGCGCAAGCTCGATCCCTATCTCAATGTGGATCCCGGCACGATGTCGCCGTTCCAGCATGGCGAGGTCTATGTCACCGATGACGGTGCCGAGACCGACCTGGACCTGGGCCATTATGAGCGCTTCACCGGCGTGTCGGCGCGCAAGTCCGACAATGTCACCTCGGGCCGCATCTATTCCCAGGTGATCGAGAAGGAGCGCAAGGGCGGCTATCTGGGCCGCACCGTGCAGGTGATTCCGCACGTCACCGACATGATCAAGGAATTCGTGCTGGCCGATATCGACGGGCTGGATTTCCTGCTGGTCGAAATCGGCGGCACGGTGGGCGACATCGAGGGCCTGCCGTTCTTCGAGGCCATCCGCCAATTGCACAATGACCTGGGGCGCGGCCAGACCGCCTTCATCCATCTGACCCTGGTGCCCTATATCGAGGCGGCGGGCGAATTGAAGACCAAGCCCACCCAGCACAGCGTCAAGGAGTTGCGCGCCATCGGCATCCAGCCGGACATCCTGCTGTGCCGCACCTCCCATCCCATTCCCGAAGACGACCGCAAGAAGATCGGCCTGTTCTGCAACCTGGCGGCGGAGCGCGTGATCCCGGCCATGGACCTGGACACCATCTATCGGGTGCCGCTGGCCTATCACGAGGTCGGGCTGGATACGCAGCTGCTGAAAGTGTTCGGCATCGACAATGCGCCCGAGCCCGACCTGTCGCGCTGGCAGGATGTGGTGCAGCGGGTGAAGAATCCCGAAGGCGAAGTGCGCATCGCGGTGGTCGGCAAGTACATGCAGGTCAAGGACAGCTACAAGTCGCTGTCCGAGGCGCTGACCCATGGCGGCCTGGCCAATAATGTGAAGGTCCATCTGGACTGGATCGACAGCGAAGTGTTCGAGCGCGATGACGCCGCCGCCTTCCTGGAAGAAGTGGACGGTATTCTGGTGCCAGGCGGCTTTGGCGAGCGTGGCACCGAGGGCAAGATCGGCGCTGTGCGCTTTGCCCGCGAACGCAAAGTGCCGTTCTTCGGCATCTGTTACGGTTTGCACATGGCGGTGATCGAAGCCGCGCGCGACATGGCGGGACTGGAAGGCGCCGGCACCACCGAGATCGGCCACCCCAAGCATCCGGTGATTGGCCTGATGACCGAATGGGTGAAGGGCAACCAGGTGGAAAGCCGCGCCGCCGATGGCGACATGGGCGGCACCATGCGGCTGGGCGCCTATCCGGCGACCCTGACCCCCGGTTCAAAGGTCGCCGAAGTCTATGGCACCACGGAAATTAGCGAGCGTCACCGCCACCGCTATGAGGTGAACACCAACTACGCCAAGCAGCTGTCCCAGCACGGCATGGAAGTGTCGGGCTGGTCGCCGGACGGGCGTCTGCCGGAGATCATGGAAATCCCGGACCATCCCTGGTTCATCGGCGTGCAATTCCATCCCGAGCTCAAGTCGCGGCCGCTGGAGCCGCATCCGCTGTTCACGTCGTTCATTGCGGCGGCGGTCCAGAAGAGCCGGTTGGTCTAGCGCGCCAGATAGGCCGCGATCACGTCTTTGGGCACGATGTGATAGCCGTTGGTGGGTTTGTATTTCGACACTTCGCCGGTCTTGGTCAGTGTCACACGCAAGCCGTTGATGTTTTCCAGCGCGATGCAGTCGTCGATGTCGTGCAGGTCGTCCTTGTGCGGCAATTCAAATCCGCTGGTAAAATACTGGGCGAGGGCGCGCTTCTTGGCCTCTTCCGGTGAGGCAGCGACATAGAAGCCGTTGGCGTGCAGTTCGGTGAAGCTGTCGTCATAGGCGCCCAGGTTCACGAAGAAGAGTTTTTCCGGCTGGGGCGCGGGCGTGTCTGACAGGGTGACGCGGTATCCGTCCACCACGTCCAGTTCCAGCCAGCTGTCCAGGTGCAGGCCCACCGGATTGCCGAACCATTTTTCCAGCAATTGGGGGTAGGTGTCCTCGATCCGAATCCCTACGGCGAACACCACGTCATGCAGTTCGGTATTGGCGCGTGGCGCGCGGCCGCCCAGGTAAACCGCGAAAAGCTTGGTCATGCCTGTTTATACCCGTTAACAGGTCCTTAACTGCAACCCCCGAAACGCTAGGGAATAAGTAAGACGCGTCCTACTAGGATCGTGCATGGGCCGTTTCGTACCCCTTTTCCTGACGCGCGCCGCCGCCATTGGGCTGGCCGGCCTGTTGCTGCTTGCGATCACGGGCCATGCCCATGCCGCCGGCGACGGCAATTACGGTCTCAAGCGTTTTCCGGGCGACAATTACGATACCGTGCCCCCGCCCACCAATTCGCTGACGGCGCCGACGTTTGCGCCGGTGCCCGGTTCGAGCGCAACGCCCAACGGCTATTACAGCACCCTGAACAGCAGCCCGGCCGCCGTGACGGTGTCGCCGCCGCCCGCTTACGCCCCGCAGCCCGTGCAAGCACCGCAGGCCTATGCGCCGGCGCCCAGCTACCAGCCCGCGCCGGCGTCCAACGAACCTTACGGCTACCGGCCCGCGCACGGCGCCGCGCCGCTGGCGCAAGGTTATGGCTATGCGCCGCAGCCGGGTTATGCGGCGGCGCCCGCGCCGCAATCAGAAGCCTATGGCTACAAGCCGGTGATGCCGGCCGCGCCGTCCTATCCGTCGCCGCGCCTGGCGTCCGCCTCGCCGATGCGCGGCGACCCTTACGCCTATTACCAGCAGGAAACGGCGGGCCGCACCGACAATGCCGATTATGTGCTGGGTCCGGGCGACAAGATGCGCCTGATCGTGTTCGGGAAAACCGACCTGTCGGGCGACTTCACGATTGATGGTTCGGGCTTTGTGCGCCTGCCGCTGATCGGGCAGGTGCGCGCCGCCGGTTACACCTCACAACAGCTGGAAGCGGCCATCGGCGGATCGCTGGCGCAGGGCTATCTGAAACAGCCGCGCGTCTCGGTGGAGGTTTCCACCTACCGGCCTTTCTACATCATTGGCGCGGTCAACCGTCCCGGCCAGTATCCGTATGTCGATCACATGAATGCGATGAACGCCATCGCGCTGGCGGGCGGCTTCACGCCCACGGCCGTGGAGAGCGTGGTCTTCATCCGCCGCGAAGGCAGCAACACCGAACAGGAAGTGCCGGTGGACCGCACCACCACCATCCGCCCCGGCGACGTGGTCAAGGTGCACAACACCTTCTTCTCGGATGTGGTGAGCTTCATGGCGCCCTTCTCGGGCGTGGCGGCCTCGGCGGCCACCGCCGCGGTCATCAATTAGGCCGGTTTGCCGATCTTCCCGCCGTTTAGTACAAGGGCGGCATGAGCCCCCATCCTGTCGTCGCACCCAATTCCGTCGTTACGCTGGGCAATGTCGAGATCGGCAACGCTAAGAAGCTCACCATCATCGCCGGGCCCTGCCAGCTCGAAAGCCGGGCCCATGCCTTCGACATGGCCGGCGCGCTGAAGGAAGCCTGCGGCAAGCTTGGGGTGGGGCTGATTTACAAGACCAGCTTCGACAAGGCCAACCGCACCAGCGCCAGCACGGCGCGCGGCATTGGCCTGGAAAATGCGCTGCCGATCTTTGCCGACATCAGGAAGAACTTTGGACTGCCGGTACTGACCGATGTGCATGAGCGCGACCAGTGCGCCGCGGTGGCGCAGGCGGTGGACGTGCTGCAGATACCGGCCTTCCTGTCACGCCAGACCGACCTGCTGGTGGCGGCTGCGCACACCGGCAAGTGCGTCAACGTCAAGAAGGGCCAGTTCCTGTCGCCCTGGGACATGAAGAACGTCATCGCCAAGATCACCGGCGCCGGCAATCCCAATGTGCTGGTGACCGAGCGCGGCGTGTCCTTTGGTTACAACACGCTGGTGTCGGACATGCGCGCCTTGCCGATCATGGCGGGGTTCGGTGCGCCGGTGGTATTCGACGCCACCCATTCGGTGCAGCAGCCGGGCGGGCAGGGTGACAAGTCCGGCGGCGACCGCACCATGGTGCCGTATCTGGCCCGCGCCGCGGTTGCGGCTGGTGTGGCGTGCGTCTTCATGGAAGTCCACCAGGATCCCGACCATGCGCCAAGCGACGGGCCCAACATGGTCAATCTGAAGGACTTCCCGGCGCTGTTGGAGCAGCTCGTGGAAATTGACGCCGTCGTGAAGCGCGCTTAACGCGCCGGCGGCCGCATTGCGAAGTTCACCACGTCATTGTTCGGACCGGCCTTGGGGCCAGGCTTCTTCCAGCGCACGGTGCCTTTCAGGTCAGCCGGATTGGCCGGCGCCTGCGACAGGCTGATGGTGAAGGCCTTGGCGTCCTTGGGTGCGATGCGCGGCACCTGCCATTCGGCGACGTTGCCCTTCGCCTTCTCGTCCATGTGCACGCCCTTGTAGCCGTCGCCGGTGGTGGCGGTGACGGTGGCGCCGGCGGGCACCACGACATTGACGGTCACGCCCTGCGCGGACAGGCCTTTGCCCGGCTCGCCATTGTTGGTGACGTTGATCGCATAGGTGGTGCCGCTGGCGGGCGCCAGTTCGGCGCGCAGTTCGGGGCGGAAGCCCAGATCGTTCTTCGCCCAGTCATAGATTTCCTTCAGCTGCGCTTCGGTCAGGCGCAGGGGATTAAAGTTGCCCATGCGCAGGCGCGAGCCAGGCCGCTGCTCCTCGAACTTGGGCATGGCGGTGGTGTGATTGTAGACCAGCTCTTTCATGGTCGCGAAGTCGGTGTTGCGGCCGCCAAAGGTGGCGCGCGGCATGTCGAAGGTGGCGCCATGGCACTGGGCGCAGCCCTGGCTGACATAGGCCTGCTGGCCGGCCGGCATGTCCGCCGTCAGCGGTACGCGCCAGGCGGCGGGTTCGGCGACCTTGGGCAGGCTGGCGAAATAGGCGGCGAGGCCGGCGATCTCCGCATCGCTGAGCTGGCTTTCGACGAAGGCGGGCATCACGCCCCAGGGCTTGCGCACT
>CAIUTH010000136.1 GCA_903902075.1 uncultured Alphaproteobacteria bacterium | reverse complement strand
TCAGCAGATGGCGGGCTTCCTTCTCGGGAATGCCACGCGCCCGCAGATAGAACAGCGAATCCGAATCCAGATCGCCCACGGCGGCGCCATGCGCGCATTTGACGTCATCGGCGAAGATTTCCAGTTCGGGCTTCAGATCGGCTTCGGCATTTTCGCTAAGCAGCAGCGCCTTGGCGCTCTGGTGGCTGTCGCTGCCATCGGCGCCTTTGGCTACCGTCACCTTGCCCTGGTAGACGGCGCGGGCATTGCCGCCCGCGACATGCTTGAACAGCTGGGTGCTGGTGGTGTTGCCGTGGCGATGAATGACATGGGTGGTGACATCGCTGTGGTGCTTGCCGTCCAGCACCGAGACGCCGGACAGGTGCGCTTGCGCACCCTCGCCTTCCAGCGCGATTTCCAATTCCATGCGCGAAAGCTTGCTGCCGAATCCGGCGAAATGGGCGCGATAACGGGCACCCGCGGCGATGCGCAAGCTGGCTTCTTCCACCAGCACCGCATCCGCGGACTGCGGTGAAACCCGCACATGTTCGAGCGAAGCACCTTCGCCCAGCACGATCTCGAAACCCACATTGCGGAAATCGGCGATGCCGACGCTTTCCACCAGGGCCAGCGAAGCGCCGTCTTCCAGCACCAGCAGCCCGCGCACATGGCCGTTGCCATGGAAAGCGAGCTTCAGCGCCGCGCCAATCTGCGCGCCCTTGGCGATCCGCAGTGCCACGCCGCAATCCGACAAGGTGAGAGAGGCCGTGCCCATTATGTTGCGGCCGGCGGTGGCGAAATGTTTTTGCACCCAGTCCGGGGCGCCGTTCCGGGAAAGGTCGAACATCTCGACGCCATCCGGCAGCGCATCCACCTGCCACAGCGCCTGGTCGGTGCCGATGCCGGCCTCGCCCAGCGCCACTTTCAGGTCGGAATATTTCCATTCCTCCACCCGGCGCGTGGGAACGCCATGCGATCCGAAGATCGTGGCGGCTTCGGCCTTGCGGGCCTGGATGGTGGAAGGCAGCGCCAGCGTCATGCCGGCTCCTTCAGGATATGCTCATACCCCTTGGCTTCCAGCTCCAGCGCCAGTTCCTTGCCGCCTTCGGCCACGATCCGGCCGCGCGCCAGCACGTGGATACGGTCGGGCACGATGTAATCCAGCAGGCGCTGGTAATGGGTAATCACCAGCATGGCGCGCGAGGGATCACGCAGGGCGTTGACGCCTTCGGCCACCAGCTTGAGGGCGTCGATATCCAGGCCGGAATCGGTTTCGTCCAGAACCGCCAGTTTGGGCTCGAACAGCGCCATCTGGAGGATTTCCAGCCGCTTCTTCTCGCCGCCGGAAAAACCAACATTCAGGGCGCGCTTCAGCATCTCTTCCGACACGTTCAAGGTCTTGGCCTTGGCTCGCACCAGTTTCAGCACGGCCACGGCATCCAGATCCGATTCACCGCGCGCCCGGCGCTGGCTGTTCAATGCCGTCTTCAGGAACATCATGGTGGTGACGCCAGGGATCTCGACCGGATACTGCATGGCCAGGAACACGCCCTTGGCGGCGCGCACTTCGGGCGCCAGCGCGACAAGGTCCTCACCATTATAGGTGATGCTGCCTTCGGTGATGTCATAGCCGGCCCGGCCGGCCAGCACATAGGACAGCGTCGACTTGCCCGACCCATTGGGGCCCATGATGGCATGCACTTCACCGGCCTTGATGGACAGGGTCAGGCCCTTGAGGATTTCCTTGTCGCCGACGGAGACGTGCAGGTTCTTGATCTCGAGCATGACTAACCTACCGAACCTTCCAAAGAGATACCCACCAGCTTTTGCGCCTCGACGGCGAATTCCATGGGCAACTGCTGCAAGACTTCCTTGCAGAAACCATTGACGATCAGCGACACCGCCTCGTCCTGCGGGATGCCGCGCGCCAGGCAATAGAACAGCTGGTCCTCGGCGATCTTGGAGGTGGTCGCTTCGTGTTCGATGCGCGCGGTGGGATTGCGGCTTTCGATATAGGGCACGGTATGGGCGCCGCAGTCGCCGCCGATCAGCAGCGAGTCGCACTGGGTGTAGTTGCGCGCATTCTTCGCCTTGCCGTAGATGCTGACCAGGCCGCGATAGGTGTTCTGCGCCTTGCCGGCCGAAATGCCCTTGGAGATGATGCGGCTGCGGGTGTTGGCGCCCAGGTGGATCATCTTGGTGCCGGTATCGGCCTGCTGGTAATTGTTGGCGATGGCGATGGAATAAAATTCCCCGACCGATTCGTCGCCGCGCAGGATGCAGCTGGGATACTTCCAGGTGATGGCCGAACCGGTTTCCACCTGCGTCCAGCTAATCTTGGACTTCTTCCCCCGGCAATCGCCGCGCTTGGTGACGAAGTTGAAGATGCCGCCGAGCCCGTTCTCGTCGCCCGGATACCAGTTCTGCACCGTGGAATACTTGATCTCGGCATTGTCCAGCGCCACCAGCTCGACCACCGCGGCATGCAGCTGGTTCTCGTCGCGCTTGGGGGCGGTGCAGCCTTCCAGGTAGCTCACATAGCTGCCTTCATCGGCCACGATCAGGGTGCGCTCGAACTGGCCCGTCTCCGACGCATTGATGCGGAAATAGGTCGACAGCTCCATCGGACAGCGCACGCCCTTGGGCACATAGACGAACGTGCCGTCGGAGAACACCGCCGAGTTCAGCGTGGCGAAGAAATTGTCGGTCACCGGCACCACCGTGCCCAGATACTTCTTCACCAGGTCGGGATAGTCGCGGATCGCCTCGCTGATCGGGCAGAAGATGACCCCCGCCTCGTTCAGCTTGTCCTTGAAGGTGGTGGCCACCGACACGCTGTCGAACACCGCGTCCACCGCCACGCCGGCCAGCGCCATCTGCTCCTGCAGCGGGATGCCCAGCTTCTTGTAGGTCTCCAGCAGCTTGGGATCGACTTCATCCAGCGACTGCTTCAGCGGCGTGTTCTTGGGCGCCGCGTAATAATAGGAATTCTGGTAGTCGATCCTGGGATAATGCACCCGCGCCCAGTTGGGCTCCTTCATCGCGCCCCAGCGCTTGAATGCGGCTAGGCGCCATTCCAGCATCCATTCCGGCTCGCCCTTCTTGGCCGAGATATAGCGCACCGTGTCTTCCGACAGGCCCTTGGGCGCCATCTCCATCTCGATGTCGGTGACGAAGCCGTATTTGTACTTGTCGCCGATCTCGGCGACCTGGGTTTTGGTTTCCGCGGCGATGCTCATGCTGCTTCCTTGGCGCGAACGCGTTCGCGCAATTTGACCAGCGAGGCGACCGCCGCATTGACGTCTTCCATGGTGGAGGACCAGCCAAAGCTGGCGCGCAGGGCGCAGGCCGCCAGCTTTTCGTCCACGCCCATCGCCGCCAGAACCGGGCTGACAAGCACCTTGCCGCTGGAACAGGTCGAGCCGCCGCTCATCATCACCCCGTCCAGGTCCATGGCCATCAGCGCCGTCGGCGCGGTCAGGCCGGGAATGGCAAAGCCGGTGGTGCTGCAAAGCCGCTGCGCGCGTCTGCCGAAGATCACCGCTTCAGGCGCCGCCCCCATCAGGGCGGCTTCAAAATGATCGTGCAGATGGGCGATGCGCGCGCGTTCGCCCGCGCCATCGGCCACGGCATAGGCCGCGGCGCCGAACCCGGCATCACCCGAAATATTCTCAGACCCCGCGCGAAGCCCGCGCTGATGTGCACCGCCCACGATCTGGGCCACCAGCGGCGCGCCATCGGCCACCAGCAGCGCGCCGGCGCCCAGCGGGCCGCCCAGCTTGTGCGCCGACAGCACCATGTAATCGCACAGCGAAAAATCCAGCGTCATCTTGCCGGCCGCTGGCACCGCATCCACCAGCAGCAGCCCGCCGGCTTCGCGCACCAGCGCGGAAATTTCCGCGATGGGCTGGATGGTGCCAATCTCGTTGTTGGCGGCCATCACCGCCACCAGCGCGCGGCCCTTGCCTTCGCGCAGCGCCACGCGCAGCGCTTCCAGGTCCAGCACGCCATCGGCCGTCACCGGCAATATCTCAAGCCGCACCCAGGGAAAGCGTTCCGCCAGTTTGCGGGCCGTGGCGGTCACCGCCTTGTGCTCGATCGCGGAGATGAACAGGCGGGTGATGCGGCCCGTGCGGGAATCTTCGCCCTCCAGAGAACCTTCCACCGCGCCGAAGATGGCCAGATGAATGGATTCGGTGGCACCGCTGGTGAAGATCACCTGTTCGGCGCGGGCGCCGGCCAGGGCGGCAACCTTTTCGCGAGCGTCCTCGACGACGGCGCGCGCGGCGCGGCCCGCCGCATGCGGGGATGACGGATTGCCGCCAATGCCAAGGGCATGGGTCATGGCCGAGAGGCATTCGGGGCGCAAAGGCGAAGTCGCGTTGTGATCCAGATAATGCATGTGCTGTTACTCGGCCGCGGCGATTTCGCCCGCCATCTCGGCGTTCAACTCGTTGCCCAGGTCGTTGCAGGGCTTGGCGCGGCCCAGCACCCGGCGTTCCACCACATCGGCCAGCGACACCGAGGACAGGAAGACATGGATCTGCTGGCCCAGCTCTTCCCACAGGTCATGGGTTACGCAGCGCGCGCCGGTCTTGGTGCAGCCCTTGGTGCTGCCGGTCTTGCAGCGGGTGGCGGCAATGGGTTCGTCCACCGCCAGGATGATGTCGGCGATGCGCAGCTCGCCCGACGGCCGCGACAGGCGATAGCCGCCGCCCGGCCCGCGCACCGAGGTGACCAGACCGCCGCGCCGCAGCTTGGCGAACAGCTGTTCCAGATAGGAGAGGGAAATGTCCTGGCGGGCAGCGATATCGGCCAGCGCCACCGGCTTGGGATCGCCCGGGATCTGGGCATCGGTGGCGTTTCCGGCGAGGTCCGCCATCGCCATCACCGCATAACGTCCCTTGGTGCTCAGCCGCATGTCAGCTTTCCTTCCATAAAGAGGCGTTTTTCCTTGCTTTTTGACCCCCCTCCCGGTGTAGAGAGAGCGCCAAGCCCTCAGGGGTGCCTGAGGGTCCGGGATATAGAGTTCCCGAGTAGAATGGTCAAGTATTCACGGTTCTTTGATTGGTCATTCTGTAAGCGATTGAAAAATATAAGGTTTTAAGAGGCTTCCGGCCCCCAAAAAACCGAGCAATTCGCTTGCAGATGCGCGGTGGGAAAAAGGTCTTCATGCCCGATATCATTCTGCCCGGCTCGGCGGGGCGCATCGAAGCGCGCTATCGGCGGCAAAAGAACCCCGGCGCGCCCATGGCGCTGGTGCTGCACCCCCATCCCCAGTTCGGCGGCACCATGAACAATCCGCTGGTCTATGACCTTTTCCACATGTTCCACGGCCTGGGCTGCACCACCGTGCGCTTCAATTTCCGCGGCGTGGGCAGAAGCCAGGGCAGCTTCGACAATGGCGCGGGCGAATTGTCCGATGCCGCCGCCGTGCTGGACTGGATGAACACGCTGTATCCCAACCCGTCGAACGTGTGGGTATGTGGCATCAGCTTCGGCGCCTGGATCGGCATGCAGCTTCTGATGCGCCGCCCCGAGATCACCGGCTTTGTCTCCATCGCCCCGCCGGCCAGCATGTACGACTTCGCCTTCCTGGCGCCCTGCCCCGCGTCCGGCCTGATCGTGCACGGCACCAAGGACAATGTGGTGCCCGAGCCGGATGTGCAGAAGCTGGTGGACCGCCTGACCGCCCAGAAGGGCATCAAGATCACCTACAACAAGATCGACGGTGCCAACCACTTCTTCGACAAGCATGAAGCGGACGTGGTGGAGACGGTGAAGGACTATGTCTCCAACATGATGAGCAAGCCCCGCGAGGGCCGGTAGCATCCGGCGCGGCGGCGATGATGAAAAAATCGCTGCTGCCGCTCTTCTTTCTGGTTATCGCCGCAGCGCCTGCATGGGCCGATGACGACCAGGTCTGCTTTTCCGGCGCCACAAAAAATCTCGAAGCATCGGTCAAGGCCTGCACGGCCATCCTGCAGCGCCCGCTCCTCACACCGGAATGGAAGCTTCGCGCCTTGAAGACGCGCGGCTTTTATCACGAACATCAGCACCGCTTCGACCTGGCATTGTCCGACTACAATGCCGCGATCGCCATCGATCCATCCGACCGGGGCGCACGCCACGACCGGATTGGCATCTATGTAACGACGGGGAAATTCCGCGAAGCCCTGAAAGAAAACGGCGTCCTGATGCGGATGTTTCCGGACGATTCGCGCACCTTGAACAACAACTGCTGGATTCACGCCGCCTTGTGGGAAATGAACGCCGCGCTGGCGGACTGCAACAGGAGCCTGGCGCTGGCGCCGCGCGCGGTCGAAACGCTGGACAGTCGGGGCTTTGTCTATCTGCGCATGCACAACTACAAACAGGCGCTGGCGGACTATAATGCGGCGCTCGCGATAGACCCAGCCCATTCGACGTCGCTTTATGTGCGCGGCGTCACCAAGCGCAAGCTTGGCGACCTGACGGGTGGAAATGCCGATATAACGGCAGCCGGCAAACTCAACCCGGAAGTCGCGGAATCCTTCGCGCCCTATGGCCTGACCCAGGGCAATTAGCGGGCCGTCCAGAATCGACCGCCCGGCATCGGCGTCTTGACGCCGGTCGTGGTCGGTAGCGACAGCGGCAATCCCTTGCGCGCGCGCACCGCCAGGTAGGCGAAGCCTTCCGCCTCCATGGCGTCTCCGTCCCATGCCACGTCTTCGGTCTTCAGAACCGGCGCGCCGACGCGGGCTTTCAGCTGCTCCATCAGGAATGCGTTGTGCCGGCCGCCGCCGGTGACGATCCAGCCCGCGGCGGCCTTGGGAAAATGATCGCGCGCCTTGGCGATGGCTGCGGCGGTGAAGGCGGCCAGGGTGGCGGCGCCATCGGCGGGTGACAGGCCTTCCACCGCGTCCATGCCAAAATCCATCCGGTCCAGCGACTTGGGCGGCACGCGCGCAAAAAAGGGATTGTCCAGCATCTTCGCCAACACCGCCTCATGGACCGTTCCGCCGCGCGCGAACTCGCCATTGATGTCCACCGGCTTGCCGGTATGCCGCTGCATCCAGTCATCAATCGGCGCATTGCCGGGGCCGGTATCGAAGGCGATCACGGTATCGCCGTCCATGTAAGTAACCTGTGCCACGCCGCCGATATTGGTCAGAACCAGCGGCGAAGCCTGGGCCGACCGGCGCGCCAGCGCCGCATGATAAAGCGGCACCAGGGGCGCGCCCTGCCCGCCTGCCGCAACATCGGCGCTGCGGAAATCGTTCACCACATCGATGCCGGTCAGCTTCGCCAGCAATACGCCATCACCGATCTGCCAGGTCCAGCCCCGGTGTGGCCGGTGCAGGATGGTCTGGCCGTGAAAGCCGATCAGGTCGATGTCGCCGGCCGACAGCCCCGCCTTTTCCAGCAGCGCTTTCACCGCCTTGGCATGCACCTCTGTCAGCATCCGTTCCGCATCCAAAATCGATGGCGGTACCGGCGCGCCATGGGCCATGCCGAGCGCAGTCTCCAGCGCGGCGCGCAACTGGGCGCGAATGGCCGCATCATAAGCCACCGTCAGGCTCGGGCCGGGGCGGACAATGTCCTCGCCATCGGTATCCAGCAGGGCCGCATCCACGCCGTCCAGCGAGGTGCCGCTCATAAGGCCTATGACTTTCTGTATCCCGGTCATTCGTGCTATTGCCGCCACTGTCCGACACGAGTCTATAGCATGCCCGCCGCACCCGCTTTCCAGTCCGAATTCCTCAAGACCTTCGCCGCACGCGGGGCCTATTACGACTGCTCGGCTCCCCAAGACCTGGACGCCTTGTTCGCCAAGGAACGGGTCACCGCCTATATCGGCTTCGACTGCACCGCCGACAGCCTGCATGTCGGCTCCCTGGTGCAACTGATGACCCTGCGCCGCCTGCAACAGGCGGGGCACCGCCCCATCCTTTTGATGGGCGGCGGCACCACCAAGGCGGGCGATCCCTCCGGCAAGGACGAGACGCGGCTGATCCTGACGCCGGAGCAGATCGAGGCCAACAAGCAAAGCATCCTGGGCGGCATCCGCCATCTGCTGAAATTCGGCGACGGCCCGTCCGACGCCATCCTGGTGGACAATGCCGAGTGGCTGGACAAGCTGGACTACATTCCCTTCCTGCGCGATGTCGGCCGGCACTTCTCGGTCAACCGCATGCTGACCATGGAAAGCGTCAAGCTGCGGCTGGACCGCGACCAGCCTTTGTCGTTCCTGGAATTCAACTATTCCATCATGCAGGCCTATGATTTCGTCGAGCTCTACAAGCGCTATGGCTGCAAGCTGCAATCCTCCGGCTCGGACCAGTGGGGCAATGTCGTGTCCGGCATCGACCTGGGCCGGCGCATGGAAGGCGCCCAGCTGTTCGGCCTGACCACGCCGCTGATCACCACCGCCTCGGGCGCCAAGATGGGCAAGACCGCCGCCGGCGCGGTGTGGCTGAATGCCGGCCGCGTCTCGCCCTATGACTATTGGCAGTTCTGGCGCAACACCGAAGACGGCGATGTCGGCCGCTTCCTGCGCCTGTTCACCGAACTGCCGGAGGCGGAAATCGCGCGGCTGGAAAAGTTGCAGGGCGCCGAACTGAACGACGCCAAGAAGGTGCTGGCGACGGAAGCCACCGCGATCCTGCATGGCCGCGACGCCGCGGGCAAAGCGGGCAACACCGCGCGCCGCGCGTTCGAGGAAGGCGCTTCCGCCGAAGGCCTGCCCACCATTACCGCCACCTTGCCGGACGGCATTCTCAATCTCGCTGTCGCGGCAGGCCTGGCGGCATCAAACTCCGAAGCCCGCAAGCTGATTGCCAACAACGGCCTGAAGCTGAACGACACGGCGATCAGCGATCCCAGGCTGACGGTCGATGCCAGCGCGCTGAACAGCGATGGCGTGCTCAAGCTCTCGAGCGGCAAGAAAAAGCACGTACTGGTGAAGCCGGCTTAGTTGGGGCTTTGCGCCTTGGGCGCCGGCGCGGCGGCCTGGGGCTGCGGGGCATTCGGAGCGTCGCCGCGAGGCGGAGCGACCATATTAGACGGAGCATCTTTCTGGGTCGGGATATGGCCCTCGAAGATGCGGCGGAAAATGCCCGGCGCCAGCATCGACAGCGGATTGGTGCTGATCTGGGGCTGCTCCATGTTGCCCGTCGCCGAGTAAGTCGCGCTCAGCACGCCCTCGCCCTTCTTGGACGCCAAGAGGTCGCCCAGCAGCGGAATGTTGCTGATCAACGAATTGACGCCGCAGGCCGGCACCAGCGAGCCTTTCAGCGCCAATGTGCCATGCGGCCGGTCGATATAGCCGTCGGATGTGGCGCAAATCGCACGCCCGGTCGCGCGCGCGCCATTCACGCCGATCACATTGTTCTTGGAGGTGAAGGGGAAATTCCATTCGTCGATACTGATGCCGTCGCTGCCCATCAGATCGCCCAGGCCGGTCAGCGATCCGGCCGCGAACAGCCGGCTGATCAGGGGCTGGTTGATCAGCTGGAAATCCTTGATGTTCAGCACGCCGGTGAAATCGGGCGCGGGGTTGGACGGATTGGCGATGTCGCTGGCCTGGCCCGGCAGATTGACAGTGGCGGAGAGCGCGCCGCCCCGCATGCTTTCAAAGGCAAAGACGCCGCGCGCCAGCAGCGACGCATCACCCGCGGTCAGCACCACCTTGCGGCCCGTAGTGCTGGTCTCAAGATTGGCCGCGATGGGCGCAGTTTTGGCATTCAGAACCAGGTTGCCGCTGAGGCTCACCCCCGAGGGGCGCATGCCGATGCCGGACAGGTCCAGGTTGAACGGCGTGATGGAAACGCCGCCGCGCATCGCCATCCGGTCCAGCCTGGCGCTGATGTGGAATTTGCCCTGCGGCGTGTCATCGGGCGGCGGACCGGCGGCGCCGCCACCCGGCTGCTCGTTGGAGCCGGTGCGCCCGATCTTGGAGCCGTCCAGCGAACGGCCGCGCAGCAGGTAATCATCCCCGCCGGTGACGCTGCGCGACAACTGGAAGGACAGGTCGTTCAGCGGACCCATCTTCACCGACGGGAAGTTCAGCACCGTCAGATCGCCATTGCGGTTGAAGTCGGCGGTGCCGCTGAGATTCAGGAATGGTCCGCTGATGCGGATGGTCTGGTCCTGCACCAGGTTGCCGGGCGCGAAATCGATGCCTATGCGCCCGCTCGCCGCCTGGCCGGGCGTTTTTTCCAGGTTGACGATCGGCACCGTCAACAGCGCCGGCGTGAAATCCACCGCCACATCGGCATGCATAAGGCTGCCGCGATGGCCGGTGATGTCGGCAGTGATGGGCACCGTGCCGCGAAAGAAGCGCAACAAATTTATGTTCAGCGCAGCGCGCGCGGCCTCGGTCATCGGACCTTTCACCGCCAGCTTCGTCGTGACCGGATCCTTGGTGCGGAAATCCTCGGTCCAGTCCACGTTCATCCGTGCGTCCGCCAGGTTGATCACGCCATATTGATGCAGGTGGGTGTTGTCGACCTCGAAGGTCACCGCGCCATCGGTCAGGCGCGTCTTGCCGCCCAACGTCACGGCGAAATTGCTCACCACCGCCTTCACCGAAATGCCGACATCATCCACCGGCAGGTCCGCCAGCATCGGCCCCTTGAACATCAGGTCGGCGCCAACCTGGCCGCCGGTCGTTTTGGGGTCAATGCCGAACTTGGTGGGATAGCTCAGCGGCTTCATGTCGATCAACGTCATCACGTCGGTCATGGCGCCTTCGACACGCACGCCGAACTGTCCCACGGTGCCGACCTGGTGCAGGTTGGGGATCAGCGCGGTGCCGTTCTTGGCCGTCAACGGCCCGATGCGTCCCGACGTGAAATTGGCCTTGAAGGTGTCGCCGGTCATGACAGCGTCACCCATCACATTGGTAGCGCGCGTAAG
>CAIUTH010000135.1 GCA_903902075.1 uncultured Alphaproteobacteria bacterium | reverse complement strand
TTTTTCGCGCAGGCCGAAGCGATCCAGCAGCGCGTCGGTGTTCAAGGGGGCGGGATAGAAGGCGCCAAACACATCCAGCGCCTCGCGCGGCTTGATCTTGTCGGGAAGACCGGTTGCCTGCAGAACGGCGCCGGTCTTGGCCCGCGCGTCTTGCGGCCGGGCCAACGCATCGATGCCGCAGACATGGATGCTGCCGGCATCGGGCTGCACCAGGCCCAACACGCATTCGATGACCGTAGTTTTGCCGGCACCGTTCGGCCCCAACAGGCCGAATATCTCACCCGCTGCAATCTCGAAACTGACCCCGTCAACGGCCCGCACCGCGCCATGGCGGCGCGACAGGCCCAATACGGTCAACGCCTTCGTCACTAGCGGATAGGCGCCTGCAGTTCCTGGTCGGTCCAGGGCTTTTTGCGGAACGCATAAAGCTGGCGATATTCCTTGGCCAGGGGCGGCTTGACGGGCGATGCGGTATTGCCGAACGCGCCGCGAATATAGGTCACAACCTGCGCCAGTTGTTCATCGCTCAACGACTGCCCCAGCGGCGGCATTTCGCCGATAGAGCCTTCCTTGCCGTTCAGCAGCACCCGGATGGACATATCGGGCCGTCCGGTCACCAGCTTGGATCCGGCCAGCGCGGCCGCAACGCGCGGCGCACCCTGGCCATTGTCCTGATGGCAGCCGGCGCAGTTGGTGGCGTAAACGCCCAGCCCCGCCTTGAACAAGGCTTCTTCCTCTGGCGTGCGCGTGTTCTTCGGCGCGGGCGGCACCAGCTTGCCGGGCCAGGTCAGATCATCCAGCACAGCCTTGGCGGCGGCGCCCATGTCGCCGCTCTCCTTCGCCAAGGACGATAACGCCACCGGCTCGGCGGGCAGCGCCATCGGCTTCACCGCCGGCCTGGGCCGGGTGATGATGCCTTCCATGCCGCCGGCCCGGCCACCCGTCACCACCGCGGGCGGGCGGGCATCGATGCCCGCAAAGCCGGTGGCTGCGCCATTCAGCATGGCCATCCGAAGCTTGGCAGGCTTGGCGCCATCAGTGGCAGCGGCCAGCAGCTTCTGCACCTGTGCAACATCGCGACTTTTGGCGGCGGCGCCCGCCAGCATCTCGACCGTATCGGCATTGGCATCGCTGCTCGCCAGCACGCTGTCCAGCGCTTCGGCTTCCTGCCCTTTGAGGCCGCTGATGCCTGCATCCACTGTCGCGGCGTCATTGCCGTACTTCTTCATCATCGCCACGACCGGCGCCGCCCGGCCTTCGCGCGTCAGTGCGCCCAGGGAAGCGGCCAATTGCCGGCGGACCGGCCAGCTGGAATCGTCCGACAGTTTCAGCACCGCCGTCTTCATGGCGGCATCATCCCTGGCGAGGAACGGTTCGGCGCCCCGCACAGCGGCCAAGCGTACATAAGCGTTCGTGTCGCCCAGCGCCTTGCTCACCGTTTCGGCATCCAGTGAACCCATGCCTGACAGGGTCCAGATCGCTTGCGTCCGCGTCTTCCAGTCCGGCGCGCTGCCTGCCAACTGCTTCAAGGCCGGCACCACCGACTTGTCATTGCGCTGGACCAGAAGCTGCTGGGCGGTATCACGCCACCAGCCGCCGGGATCGGACAGATGCGCCACCAGCTGGGCCGGCGTCTCATCGATCATGCGG
>CAIUTH010000134.1 GCA_903902075.1 uncultured Alphaproteobacteria bacterium | reverse complement strand
GCATATCGTCTGGAACACTTCCTTTTTGTCCACCGAGAATTCTCTCTCCCGGACTTCGGCGATTTCAGCCCTCAGGCTGCCGATAGTGGTAATCGTCTGCGGGGTCAGCGAGACAAAATCGCCGTCATGAAGGAAATCCTCGAGCTCATGAGGCGACAAGCCGGCCAACAAGACTTTCCCCAAAGCGCTGCAATAGGCTTCCTGCTGCGCACCGACGCAACTCGGGATCGACACCTTCGTCGACTCACCGAATTTTGCCGCGTAAGTTACCATGCTGTTTTCCAGAACGCCGATATGCACAACGCCATCGAGGTCGGAGGCAAGCGTGCGCAAAACATCCTCGGACGTAGCGCGAATTAGATTTCCGATTGCGACATCCTTGGACAGCGTCGCCAAAACCATCCCCGGCCGGTAACATCCCCGCCGGTTGCGCACCACAGCGCCGACTTCCTCCAAGGTTTTCATCAAGCGATGTGCGCAGGGCTCGGAGAGGCCGGAACGCCGGCTGAGCTCCGCATTTGTCAGCCACTCTTCTGGGCCGCGGAAGGACCGCAACAACGCGAACGCCTTTTGCACTGACAGATTCTTGGGAGTAGCCATCGCATCCCTCCTTCAATCTTCCCGAACACCTCGCCAGGAAATGAAGCCCTGTCGCAGTGCGCGGTTGATTTCTTATCTCATTATGTAAAACGCTACCAAGCTATATGAGACAATGCAAGAATCCGATCGACAACAGACCGCCGGCCGCGCCAAAATTGATGCAACGCAGCATCGCGCTGAGTATCATTCCGTGAAATTCAATACGTTGTGCGGCCGCCGGAAATATCGAACGTAGCCGCGGTGGAAAACGAGCATTCCTCACTCGCCAGCCAGCAGACAAGCGCGGCGCATTCGGCCGCCTCCCCCAGTCGCCCCATGGGAATCCGCGAGCGCATGTAGTCGATCTGAGCCTGGGGCAGTTGATCCAGGATCGGGCTCTCGAACGTTGCCGGGGTGACGCAGTTTACCAGGATGCCGCTTGTGGCCAGTTCCTTGCCTAGGGACTTGGTGAAGCCAATCACGCCAGCCTTGGACGCGGAATAGGCCGAAGCCTTGGGATTTCCTTCCTTGCCCGCCACAGATGCAATGTTCACGATTCGCCCATAACCGCCCGCAATCATCAGCGGCACGATTTCCCGGCAGCAGTAAAATGTACCGTTCAAGTTGACGTTCATCACCTGAAGCCAGCTTTCGACGGCATAGTCCTGAACCAGGGCGGTCGCCCCGGTTATGCCTGCGCAATTGATCAGGATGTCGATCTTGCCCAGCGCGTCTTTGCTTTGCCGGGCAGCTGCGGCGACATTGGCATGATTGCCGACATCAACCTGGACGGCGTGGACCCCGGGGGGAAGTTTTTGATTTGCACCGGGCGCCGAAACATTCACGTCCCACAGCGAGACGCGGCCACCCTCCTCGATGATCCGCTTGCTGGCCAGAAGCCCCAGCCCGGATGCGCCTCCGGTGATGACCGCGGTACGTCCGGAAAACCGACCGGGAAACATGCTCATGACATCCTACTCCTGGAACCTAGACACCTGCGGCCCAGTGAAAAAAAGACCCCGTCGATTTGTGCTCGACGGGGTCCATCCAGTAAGGGGGATACACCGGGAATTGATTATGCTCAGAATTGCTTACGCAGGCTCATCACGGTGTACCGGCCCAGCGTTGAGCCGGACGCCACGATATAGGCACCACCATTGTTCGGCTTTTGCGCACCGCCCGAGAGATAGATTGGCGGGCTGTCGTCGGCAACGTTGTTCATCGTGACGCTGAATTCCGTGTCGCTCAGCCACGCAGCCAAGGCGCTCATGTCATAGCTGACATGCATGTTGACCGGGTGGAATGATGCGATGCGCTGCTGCCCATACAGGGACAAGGCCTGATTAAGAACGGGCGAGACATTAAATCCGGGGCTGTATTGCACCGTTACCCGGCCCGTCACCGGACCGACCGTGGCAGCCACGAACGCGGTGGCCGCGGAGAGCGGAACGCTATACTGCACGAGATTGATGGCGGCCAAGCCCGGGGCGGGCGTGTTTGTGTTGGTGGAGTTGACGGTGGCCGAAAGTCCGCCCGACAAATTGCCGAAACCTTCGATATCCGTCGTGTAATTGACCGCGAAATCCAGACCCTCGATCAACGCTTCGCCGAGATTGTTGCGGCGCAGGTCATAGAGGATATAGGGCTGGTTCACGCCCGGCGTATTGAATGCCGAGGACAGATCCGGTCCGGGGAACCCGGTGGTGGCGACATTTGCACTTCCGTTCGCATTAAAATTGGTGGGATAGCGGGCCTGGACCTGGGCCAGGGTGGGATTGAGAATATAATACTGATTGTAGGACCCACTGAACAGCACACCAGGGTTGTTGAGGATCAGGCCCTGCTGATGCTCGAACTTGGTATGGAAAGCGGTGATGCTGACTTCGAGGCCCGACAGATCGATGCCGAATTCGGTGGTGGGATGGAAATCGCCGCCGATCGACCAGGTCCGGCCGGTTTCTGGCCCCAGCTGCGGATTGCCGCCCGGTGTGCTGATGGATGGGCGCAGCGCGTCGGCAGCCGATGTGCCCGGCGGCACGTTGGTGTTCGCGGCGGTGCGCTGGGCGGTATAGGTGAAACGCGTATCCGGCGCCGCGGTGTCGGCAAGGCTGGGCGCGTCAAACGAGGTACCATTGGTGGCGCGGATGGTGAGCGCCGTGAACGGTTCATAGGTGACACCTAGCTTGTAATTGGCCGTGCTGCCGAAGTCGCTGTAGCTGTCGAGACGGCCCGAGGCATTGAAGGTGAGGGCGTGCACGAAGGGCAGTTCATTGTCCTTGCCCACAATCGGAATGTTGAGTTCGCCAAAGCCCGAATTGATAATGCGGTGCGGCCTGGCGATCGCCATCTGCGCGCCGGGCGCCGCGGGACCCGCAACCGTACCGATCGGGTAGTTGGTGTTCCAATTAGCAACATAATCTTCAAATGCCCACTGGCCGCCGATAGCGGCCTTGACCGCGCCGCCGGGCAATTCGAACAGCGTGCCGTTCGCCGACCCGCCATACTGGATCTGATGCTGGATGGCCTTGCCGTACGACCCTGTGTTCAGAATACTGTCGATGAGCAGGGGATTGCCGGCCTTGAGATTGTAGGGGTTCACCGCATTACCGGCGAGACTGTTGCTGGCGACCAGTGCGGGCGTCAGAACGCCGGCGACGGTCGTCTGGCGCATTGATTGAGCCAACAGTGCCGTATTGACCGATCTGTTGAAACCGGTCGAATTGCTGCGGCCATAATTGAACAATGCGGTCGCCTGCCAGTCACCGAACGGCAGGTCCACCACCAGCTTGGGCGTGATCTGGAATTCCTGAACGTTGTTGTAATCGGTGACGCTTTGGCCGCCCCAGAAAGGCCCGAAGGCGAAAGAAACGTTCTGGGTGGTTTCACCGTTGATCGACTGGAAATAGGGATTGGTGGTGTTGATCGCGACATTGGTGGCGGTCAACTCAGGATTGATCGCCGAATCCAGGCGCGTCGACCACAGGAACTTGGTCGAAAATTCGACGCCGGGCATGATCCGCTGGTGGAACTGGCCGAAGAACGAATTCTGTTCTTCCCTGGGGAACAGCGAGGCGTAGGAATTGGTGTCGCAACGATTGAGCGAACCCGCATTGGTCGTGGCATTCAAAGCGCCAAACGGACCCGCGGCAGCGGCCTTCAGCGAACCGGGCGCGCTGCTTACCGTATTCGAGGTCAGCGCGTAGTTGGCGGGTTGGGCGCCCGGCACGGTGATGTTCGCCAGATCGCACGACGTACCGCGCGAATCGCGGCCGCCGATGCCGGTCAGGTCCATCTTGGTATAGGACCGGTCTCTAGCCATAAGGTAGGTATTTTCCTTGTGCTCGAACGCCCCGTAGATGCCGCCGGTCCCCCAATCGGTGCCGACCATCATGGCGGCATTGAAGGAGCTGTAGCCATCGGCCATGCCGACTGAGGTATTGGCCTGGAAGCCCTGATAGGTGTCGCGCGTCACGAAATTGATGACGCCGGCGATGGCATTGGCGCCATAGATCGACGAGGCGCCGTCGGGCAGCACGTCCACCTGGCGCAGCACGATGGTCGGGATCAGACCCGCATCCGGCGTGGTCGCCAAGCCGCTGACGCCCACCATTGTATGTCCGTCCAGCAGGAGCAGGGTCGATGCGGCGCCGAGAATGGTCTGGGCAGGGTTATAACGGATCGAAGGCCGCACGCCGCCGATGTTGATCGCGGTGGGCGAAACGGTCTGGGTATTGAAGGTGTTGGCCAGCTGGGGGATCTGACCCATGATTTCTTCCGTCGTGATCGCGCCGGTGGCCTTGATGGCGCTAGCGTCAACCGTAATCAGGTTCGTGCCGACCGGAGCGATACCCTTGATCGACGTGCCGGTGGCGGTGACCGTGACTTCTTCCGTGGCTGGGGCCTGAGCCTGCGCCTGTCCAGCGAGTACCGTTGCCAGCGCGCCCAATGACGCACCGCACAAAAGTTTCTTCACGAAATGCACGTTGGCAGCGTTGAAATTCATGGCTTTCCCTCTTGCTTATTTTATGGGTGCCCGCGCTCGACGCGCGGGCCCTTATGTTGCGGTAAAGGTGCCGGGGGGTCACATAAGTGTCAAGCACATGTTGGATATACCTCTCGCATTGTGAGAGCGCCTCCCGAGCACTCTATCCCAATGAAACGAATACGAAATCCACCCGCTCACAGGGCCTGTGTTGACGACACAGACATCCTGTCGGCGCTCGGATTCTGAGTGCCTTTTGTGCGAAACTGACGGGGCGGCCAGACTATTTGTGCGGAAGCGCAAAAGCCCAAAGCACCTGCCCGGCCATGCCCGCCACAAACTGCCGCCCCGCCACGGTGTAGGTCATCGGCGTGGCCCGCCAGCTGTCATTGGTGCGGAACCGGTACAGGGTGCGGCCTGATTTTGCGTCGACTGCCGCGAAATCGCCGCCCACTTCACCGTGGAACAGCAAGCCGCCGGCCGTGGTAAGGACACCGCTATAGTTGGTTTCCTGCGGTCCCGGCATCGGCTTTTCCCAGACGATATTGCCGGTCTCGATGTCGAGCGCCCGCACCAGGCGGATGCCGGCATCGGAGGGATCCGGATTGTTGCCGAAAATCCGCCCCTTGCTGCGATACACACCGCAATCCTCCGCAGCCATCAGATAGAAAAGCCTGGTCTGCGGATTGAAGGAGGCAGGATACCAGTTGGTGGCGCCGCGCACGCCTGGACAGGTCTTCGTGCCCACCTCGGTCGGAACATTGCCGGGCACCAGATGCGCCTCCCCGGTCTTGGGATCAAAACCGTCCGCCCAGGTCATCTTCCTGACAAAGGGCTTGGCCAGAAGAAATTCGCCCGTGATGCGGTCGAGAACGTAGAAAACGCCGCTGCGCTGGGCCGACATCAGCAGCTTGCGCATCTTGCCTTTCCACATGGTGTCGGCAAGCACCATCGGCTCGGTCGCGTCCCAGTCATGCGTATCATAGGGCGTGAACTGGTAGTGCCATTTGAATTTGCCCGTTGCGGCATCCAGCGCAACGACCGAGTTTGTATAGAGGTTTGTGCCGCCGCGTTCGGACGGGTCGGTATCGGGATAGGGATTTCCCACGGCCCAGTAGAGGGTTTTCGTTTCCGGATCGTAGGAGCCGGTTTCCCATGTCGCGCCGCCGCCCGTCGCCAGCGCGCGTCCCACCCAAGTCTCTGAAAGAGGCTCGCCCGGCTTGGGAATTGTATAAAAGCGCCATGCCTCTTTTCCCGTATTGGCATGGTAGGCGACAATAAACCCGCGCATCGGGCTGTCACCGCCCGCTATGCCGGTGATGACAAGGTCGTTCACCACCATCACCGACGCCGAGGTATAGACCTTGCCCTTTTCCGACGCTTCGGCCAGCGGCTGGGTCCACATGACGGCGCCTGTCAGCCGGTTGAGGCACACCAGATAGGCGTCGTCCGACGTATAGAACAGGCGATCGCCGAGAATTCCGACTCCGCGATTGGGGCCAGTCGGCGGCGGCGTTTGATTGACCCGCGGCCCGCGCGCGCCGACGGCGCGCTGCACTCCCAGACCATTGGTGCGCGGTGTGCACCAGATGGCCAGGCCGGTTGCCGCATCGAGGGCGCAGACCTGCGGTCCACCCGTGACATACATGATGCCGTCTACCACGATCGGCTCGCCTTCCAGGCCGACGCCGCCGGGGACAAACGCCCATTGCGGTTGCAACTGCTTGACGTTCTGCACGGTGATCTGGGCCAGCGCACTGTGGTGGTTGCCATCGCGCTTGCCGTTATAGGTCGCCCAGTCGCCGGGGCGCGGATGCATGACGGCATCGATATCGGCTTGCGGGACGGGCGGAACATTGCCGCCCAGCGCGCCGGCGTTGATGCCGCCCAGCGTGCCGAGATATGCCAGCAAATCCCGGCGCTCGGCGGCATTGCCGTGGAATTTCGGCATGACGGACTGCTTGTCCTGGACGATCGTGGAAATCGCCTCGATGGGAATCATGCGGAACTTGCCATCGAGCGTCTGCAAGGCGACCTCGCGTTCGGTCCGCCGCCGCGCGAAGCCGCGAAGCTTTTCGCCAGATTTCATCACGACATTCTGCATAGCCCACTGAAAGTCCGGGCAGAACGCGTAGCCCGGGCAGATCGGCAGCGACTTCGTCCCCATCAGGGAGGTGGGATCATCCAGCCAGTGCTCCAGCTCGGCCTTGGTGGTTCGCGCTGCGATGGCCGACAGATCGGGCCCAGAGGATGCGCCGCGGCCCCGCACCATGTGACATCCCGAGCACCAACCCGCGCCATAGAAATAAGCTTCGCCGGCTGCCACCTGTTCGGGAGGCGCCGATTGCAGTCCCGATATGTTCAGGGAATGAAGCCATGCGCCGAGCCTGCTGAGCTCGGCCTGGGGCAAATTTGGGAAAGGCGGCATGGCGCGTTGGCCGGTCCGGATGATGGCCTCGATGCCGCCCGCATCGAGCGTGCGCAGATGTGGATTGTCGATAAGCGCGGGAGCCCTGTCCCCGCCCCCACCATTTTCACCGTGGCAGGCGGCGCAGGTCGAATTGAAATCGCGGACGGCCTGGGCGGCCTCGCCGGCGCTGATGACGGGGGTTGGGGCCTGCGCTTCCTGGGCGGACACCTGGAAAAACAGCATCGCCGCACCGACGCACCCTACAAACACGGCAATCGCTGTTTTTTTCAAGAAGATCCTCATGGGGTAACTCAGGAAAGGCTTGGCTGATCTGGTGCGCGCTTGATCCACTTGTACGCGGCGACGGAATTTTTCCAAAAGTACTTTTCTGCCGCTGCACGGCTTTTTCCGGAAAAATATTCCCGGACAAGGGCAACGGTGTCGGGCACTTCCGAGACGCCCACGGCGTTCGGCCAGTCGCTGCCGAACACAACGCGGTCTTCGCCGAAATAGGTCATCAGCATGTCCAGCCGCTCGCGATGAGCCGGCAACCCCGGCACAATAACAGGTGGTGGGGCCGGAGGGCGGGACTGCGCGGGTTGTTCCCCCGCCGCCGATGCGGGTGGCGCCGGCGGGGCGGAGCCGGGTGGACGAACGGGGTGCACGATCTCGGACAATTTCGTCCAGATGTTCTTGCGCTGCGAAATCTCTTTCAGGATCGCCTCGTACTCAGCCTGATTTTCCGGCGAAGGATCGAACGCCGGCAAGTGATCCAGCACGATGCGCAAATCCGGAACCTTGTCATTGACCCGGATGGCAGCCTGCAGCAGCGCGATATTCTGGTTCGCCGTCTCCAGCACCAGGTCGTGCTGGGCCAACAGCTTGAGATTGTCGATGACCAGAGGATTGTCCGTCTGCCTAGGCAGGTCATATCTCCAGAGATTGCCGTAGCGAATGCCGCGATACAGGGGATTTTTGGCAAATCGGTCGAGATATTCGCCGAAGTCCGGCCTGTCCGGTCTCAGATTGCCGACCGTGCCCACCATCATCGGTTCGGGCTGGATGGTTTCCAGGACCCAAAGATTGTCTTCGAGCCAGGGGCTGGCGTCGACTTCGATCACACCAACGATGCCCAGTGGTCTGGCGATCTTTGCGTACATGGATGGCAGCGCAACGCCTCCGGCAAAGCCGCGGCCACCCTTATAGGGCGCGCCCTGCGGGCGGCTGGCATCGAACAGATGGATGTGACAGTCGATGATGGGGATGTCGCTGACGGTCGCCGCCTGCAAAGGTGCGGTCGCCGCAAAGCCGGCTGCGGCCGTTCCAGCGAGGAATATTCTTCGACTACATGTCATTGCGGACCATCACGTCTCAGGCATGCGCGGAATGCGCCAGCCACATGGAACCGTCCCGGCGCGTTCCCTGTCTGTCAATGCACCTTTCGGCTACCCTCTCTCATATTGAGAGGGCCCCGCAACAGGCGGTTGCGCAGTCCTATGCGCCGCCCACCCGGAATGCCGCCGGCCTCTCGCCACGCTGGGCCCGCGCCTGCATTTCCAGATAGGCCGCTTCGATGTCACCGACAAACCTGTCCATGTCGAACAAGGTTCTGCGGGCGCTTGCCAGCCGCCGTCGAATATCAGACATCCGGTCCTGATCGCGGGCCAGCGACAAGGCGATGTCCTCATATTCCCCGACCGTCGAAGCGACAAGTTCTTCCAGTCCGGCATTTGCCAGAAATCCTGCGGACACCCGTGAGACAAAACTTTTCCCCCTCAGCGTGAGGACGGGAAGCCCAGCCCATAATGCGTCGCTGGCTGTGGCATGGGCATTGTAGGGATTGGTGTCCAGAAACAGGTCGGCCTGCGCCTGGCGTCCTAGGTGCCGAGCAAGACTTTCCATTCGGCTGGCGAAATGAATGCGATGCGCATCGATACCGCGCGCGGCCGCCTCGCCGCGAAATCGTTCATTCATGGCCGGTGTGCCATCGCGAAGCCAAAGCACACTGCCGGGCACAGACCGCAAAAGCCGCGCCCAGACGTCATACATCTGCGGTCTTATCTTGTGATGGGAATTGAAGCAGCAAAACACAAAGGCATCCGCGGGAAGCCCCAGCTCTGCGCGGCTGACCACCTCCGGTTCTGGAAGGATGGTATCACTCGGCCAAAAAGAGCGGGGCAATTGAACAATCTTTTCCGTCATTGCCGGGCCCAGCTCGAAGGGCGTCACATGGGCATCCCCGATAATGTAATCGACAAAATCGGCGCCGGTGGTTCCGGCATATCCCAGATAGGTCGCGATGACGGGGGCTGGACGATATTTCAGGATCGCCGGGCGCCATCCCATCGTCTGTCCATTAAGATCGACCAGTATGTCGATCTCGGCCTTGTGGATAAGGTCTGCAGCTTCGCGGCTGCCGATGTGACCGATATCGAAAAACCTGTCGCACGCCTTTACGATACGCCGATGCACCGCGCTGTCGTCCCCTCGTCCGGTGGACAGACCAACGACCTCAAAACGCGCCCGGTCGTGACGTTCCAGCAATCCCACCACCTGGGCGGCAACCGGATGATCGCGGAAATCCGATGACAAATAGCCTATTCGGATCTTTTCGTGCCGATAGGCCCTCTCTGCAATTGGCGTAACGACGCCCCCCCCCAATTCGGTATTCGCAAGACTGCGCCCGGTAGCGAGCTCCGCACACCGTCTCTGCAGCCACGGATCATCGCTCAAAGCCAACAATGTCAGCGGCGGAACGGCAGCCGAGCCGTCCTGGACGGCCGAAAATATCCGGGGAAGCAGCCGCTCGATCGTTTCCCAATCGCATGCGCGCAAGGCCGCCGCTGCAAGGCTTCCCAATATATCGCCATTGCCCGGATTGATCTCCAACGCCCTGGCCAGCACCTGCTCTGACTCGTCGAAGCGCTTCAGCAGCAACAGCATGAGGCCGGCATTGTAGAGGGCGCGAGGATCGGAGGGCCGCAGCTGTAGCACCCGCATGGCGCTGTCCAGCGCTTCTTCGGTACGCCCCAGAGCTTGCAAAACCCCAGCGCGATTATTCCAAGCGTCCGCCATTGCCGGAAATTTCGCAACGATGCCATCAAGGGCCGCCAAGGCGTCGTGCCAGCGCTGCAATAGCGCCAGAGCCGTCGCCTGATTATACAAGGCCGCAACATGGCCAGGTTCTATTTCCACACAGCGTGCATAGGCCTGGACCGCCTCTTCTAGGCGACGCAGCATGGCCAAGGCGGTTCCACGGCCATAATGAACGGCGGCAACGTGCGGCGCGGCCCGCAGCGATGCATCGAAGGCAACCAGTGCGCCGGCAAAATCTCCGGCTTCGTGGAGACTTGTTCCCCTGCGATAATTCTCTTCGGCGGCGCTCATCATCTTACGTGCAAGCCTTTAAAGCCGGCCGTTGAATTCCGAGCCATACCTACACCGAAGCGGCAAACTTCACCAACATTCCGCTGGACCCGATCTTTGCCTCATGACCTAATAGGGCTGCGAGGGAGGGCGCACCTTCAAGCACACGTAAAAATCCGCTATGGAGTCAGCATGAAAAGGTCTTTTGCATTCGCCATGCTGGGCAGCGCAATTCTGGTCCCGCCCGCGCTGGGCGATACCCGCGACGATGTCTATGCAGCGTCCCAGCGATGCCGAATTCTCCAGGATGACCGTGCGTGGCTGGAATGCATCTACGGCGCCCAGCAGCCGATGCGCGCGAAATTGGGGCTGCCCCCTGCAACGGAAGTTCAGCGGCGCCTTGTTCCGCCCGCCGGTTCGTCGCCGGCCATGGCAGCCGCTCCGCAGGCAATGCCGCCTTCTTCGCAACCCCAGCCTTCGGTGCAACCCCGTCACCGGGCGAGCTTGATGCAAATACTGACCGGCAGCGCGCCCCCTGTGGCAGTCTCTGCCCTTGCATCGGTGCAATATGACAGTCAGGGCGCTTTTGTGGCTACCTTGCAGAACGGTCAGGTCTGGCGCCAGGTCAATGCGCTCGGCGAAAGAGCTCGGCTGAAGGTCGGGGCCAGGATAACCATCACGCCGGGCGCCATGGGCACCTATAATCTGAAGGCAGCCGACGCGTCCCACACCTACAAGGTTGAGCTGAAATCGTAAGCCCCTCGATTGGCGTCAATCTCAGTATGTGACGGCAACGGTGGTGGTGGCCACGTTGGACACCTTGTCCCCATTTTTCGAAGTCGATAATGTCCGTGCGCGGGAAGAATTGCCTGCATATCACAGGCATAGGCCAAGGACCGGAACTGACAATGGCGATTTCTCACGAGGTATTTCCGCTCTTTGTCGAACCGTATTTCCGGGCAAACATCGCCGGCGTCATCAGTGCAGAGCAGATAAAGTTCATCCAGGGCCTGAAAATGGTCAACAATATGGAGAATTTGATCTCGGAAAATCTTTATATTTTCGAAGAACCTGAACTCAAGAGCATCAAGGACGCGATCCAGGAAATACTGGACGTTTATGCCCGCGAAGTCTTGTGCATCGAGCAGAGGCTTTACGTGACCCAGTCTTGGTCCCTGACCAACAATCCAGGTGTGGGCATGCACGGCCATTCGCATTCCAATTCCATACTATCCGGCTCAATCTATTATTGTGAACTGCCCGCACCACCCGCGACCATGGCCTTCACCCGGCATGTCAGTTATCAGCAGATCGATCTTCCGCCGGACGTCAGCAAGCGAAACATCTACAACACGCCCATAAACCGGGTCATTCCGAAACAGAATGATGTCATTCTGTTTTCTTCGCGCCTAACCCACATGGTCGAGCCGAACACGTCGGGCCAGCCGCGGCACGCCATCGCTTTCAACACTTTCGTCAAAGGCAAATTGGGCAACTATCGCGACGTGTCGGAGCTGACACTCTAGTTTCCTGTGCCGTCGCGCGCATGCGACGGCCTTGCAAACACTGCGTCGGGCATCGGATCGGAGAAAATACATGGCCGGCGAACTGAGCAGACGCGCAATTATGGCAGGCACAGCGGCAACCGGCGCCCTGCTCACAGCTGGCGCCGCAGCGATGCCCCATGCAGGCCTGGAGAGGACCGGCCAGCCCTCCCCTGAAATCAAGATAACCGGCATTGAAAGCTTTGATATCCAGTTGCCCCAGGCGCGGGGCAACAAAAGGTTTCTGCCGACCTATCGCGGCATGACCGCCGGTCGCAACAATGTGGTCAAAATATCCACGGACGCTGGCGTTGCAGGTTATTCGTTTCTTGGTGCGACGCTCCATGAAGTGCCGAATGCCGCCGCATTGCTGGTCGGCAAGAACCTGTTTGCCGTTGATGCCTATCTGCCCCGCGGCCTGCTGAACTGGCCCGCCGTCGAGGAAGCCATGTGGGACGCGATTGGCCGGGTGGCCGGCCAGCCTCTATGCCGGCTTATGGGCGGCGCGAAGCTGGAAGCAATGTCGGTCTACCTGACGTATGTGTGGCCGGTACCGGAAGATCAGGTCCCCCCCGCGGCGCAGGCCGATCAGGCCATGTTGGTGCGCGAGGCCGGCTTCAAGGCAATGAAGATCCAGATGATGCGCACCGACTTTCGGCAGGATGTCGAAGCGACAGCGCAAATGCTGGCAGCCGGCGGGCCGGGATTTCGTGTCATGGTGGACCGCACCGCAGGCGCCAAGGGCCTCTGGACCTATGATCAGGCACTGTCGGCCGCCAGAGCACTCGCCGCAGTCGGAGTTTATTGGTTGGAAGAACCCTTGTCGCGCGACGACTATGAGGGCCCGGCGCGACTGCGCCAGGAAGTCCCCGGTTTGATCATTACCGGCGGGGAAGGATGGAAGGGTTTGCCGTCTTTCCGCAAAAGCCTTGAACATGGCACCTATGGCATATTGCAGCCGGAGATGCGGACGTGCGCCGGCCCCCTGACAATGCGCAAGATCGGAGCGTTGTGTGAAGCCTGGGATATTCCCATCGCACCCCATGCAGCGACCGGCCTGGCACTGGCGGGCCGGCTTCAGGTTTCAGCGGCGATGGGATCACTCATCCAGGAAATTGGCGTGCTCGAACCCGGCGCCTTTCCCGGGGATGTCTGGGATGCTTATCGGCCAATTTTCCACGGCGCCTCACCCTTCAGTTTCCAGGATGGTGCAATCGTGGTGCCTCAACATCCCGGCCTCGGCCTCAATGTCGATGAGAAGGCTCTAGAGAAATATCGCGTGCCGGGTTTCGAGAGGCGGGGCGCACCGGGCATCTCTCCCGTCTAGGGCAATCCTTGGTGAGATCCCGGAATGGCCAATGGGATGAAGAAGGTCGGACAGAGTATGGCTGGAGTCTTTTACAACCACACTCCCCGGAACTGTTCTAGCTGGTGGTGCCTGGTGAGACGACCACGGGCGCCGGGAGGGTGGTGCCCCCACCATTGGATACAACGGTAGCGATGAGCGCCACAGCTCCCGCTCCGAGCACACTGAGCAAAATGGTATTGTCACCCGCTTGAGCTTGCTTCACGCCAGCAGACGTCCCGGCCGGCAGGCCTCCCAAGTTCCCAGCCAGGGCGGCTGAGGTAGATAAGGGCAACGCACTCGCGTCTTCAATTTGCGGACGGGAATGCGCATCCTGCAAAATAGCTTCAGGGCGTATTTGGCATCACCGGCGGCTGTGGCGTGGTGAATGGGATCATAAGCCAGTGGCTATAGTTCGGGTTCGGTTTCCAACCCGGCTTGCAGTCGCAGTCCGCCAAAAATTTCCAGAGAATATATTCGGCTCTCGATCTGACTTGATGGTCCGTGACGCGCTTGGCGTCGCGATCTGCCGCAAGCACCTGCATATCCGCTGCGTAGACTTCAAACGCCTGCATCTTCGTCAAGTTGATGGCCCTGGCAAAACCGCGTTCGGCAGCCAATTGGCAAGCTTGCCACTCGGAATAGGTCTTGAATTCCTTTGCAGTCCATCTGGTTTTGCAGGCGACCGTCTCCTGCTGCAGTCCGGCGGCAGCCGCTGGCATAACGGATTTGTCATAGCTGTCTGCGCAGCCTGCCAGCGTCAGCAAAGAAATGGCAACGATCAGAGTATGATTCATACCTGCGCCTCCCTGTCTCGGATGAACTCCACCAGATCCATGACCGTAAACCCGGCCTTACTCACCCGGCAATCTCATCATTGGGGGCGAACGCTTGATGGGGAAGCAGGAAAAAGGCCCGGCCCGTCCTAGGGGGAAGCGCCGAGCCTTTCCCGAATAGGGTGAGATCTTCCCAGCCCGACCAGCAGGCAGCTTATCAAAGCGCCACGCGGTAGCTAGCCCTCTTTGGCTTCGGACACCATTTCCGCCTACCTAATCCGCGCCGGGGCGGTGTCCGAACAGCAGCGAGATATTGATCCGCTTGTTCAGGTAGCCTTCATCGAAGAGGCAATCGCTGGTCTTGTGAAAGAGATCGGACTTGAAGATCACAGCACGGTTGGCCCGGTGAGGCACGCGCCTCAGGCGCCCGCCCGACCGTTTCAGGAAATCTCGCGCCAGCACTTTGTCGCCATTGTAGCGGCGCATTTCCTCGCCTGGCGGCGCACTGATGTCCCAGATATCCATGCCGCCGCTTTCGGGGTCGAGGTTGGCCTCGTCCGGCGCAATATAAAAATTCACGTTCACGGTCGAATTATCGGCATGAATGTTGGTGCCGGTGGACAGTTCGCTGTCATACTTGAAGGCGCCCAGATAGCGGAAAGCATGCACGCCGATAATCTGCGAGAAGGTCGTACGGACTTCCTCTGCAATCTGTGCCATCAGTGGACAGGCAAGCCCGTCTTCCGGCGTCGCACCGATATAGTCGGCGTCGTAATTTCGCCGCCAGATCGTCGAACCGGCGCAGTAGAGGCGCAACTTCTCCAGCGCGGCCGGGGCGAGGAAATTGTCGATCACGATCATCTGCGGCCGACTGTCGTGCCATTGTTGTGTCAGTTGCGGGGTCGCATTGGCCGGATTGACGGCGGGGCAAGACAGGCGCGCCCCATCCTCCAGATGGAAATCCAGTGCGCCGGCCCCAAGCCGTTCGGCCAGGTAGGCCACCTGCTCGCGGTCATGCTTGACCCGATGCGCAGGCTCCCGCCTGTCTTGCCGCCAAGGACGTCCACCATGGACGATAGCGGCGCGCTTCATATAGTGCGCGAACCCCTCGGCAATGCTGCCTGATTCCGAAAGGACCGAGCCCAATCGGAAATGGGCCTCGGCATGGTTCGGCGCCAAGGCGATTGCCTCGCGATAGCTTGCAACGGCCGCGTCCGTCCGACCCCGCCCCATCTGAACCGTGCCGCGTTCGACGCACAGGTCCGCCTCGCTGGGAGTCAGGGCGATCCGTGCCTGCTGCAGCAGGGAATCTACCGCCGCACCGCCAAACCCGCGCTGCTGTCCTCTGGTCAGCACCATCTGTGCCTCGTGGGGATGGCCCGTAGCCAAAAGCGCACCGGCATAGGATAGCCAGTACTGTCCCACGCCAGGCTGGGATTTCAGCGCAGCCTGAAAGTAAGGGACGCTCGCCGCACCCGCACCCCGCTGCGCCAGCAGCAGGCCAAGATTGTGATTGGCTGCATCATGCGCAGGCTCCTCGGCCAGGACTGCGCGGTACAGCGTTTCCGCGGCCTGGTTATCGCCCTGCCCTTGCCGAGCCATCGCCTGTTGCAGCAGAATTTGAGAAGCAGAGGACATGTTGGTCATTCTAACCCCGGAAGACAGGTACGGACTAGAACTGCAGCCGGTCCTTCAGCTGGATCAGCACAGAGCGGTCCACGCCGGGGGTAGCAGCCAGGTCTGCAATACCGGTGAACTTGCGCTGGCTGCGACGCATGACGATGGCGGTAGTGGTTTCGGGATCGGTTTGCAGCGTCGGCCCCAGCTCTTCCAGGGGAGAAGTATTGACGTTGACCACTGTCAGGTTGCGCTGGAAATAGCGCACGATCTGGTTGACCTGGGTATCGTTGGGTCTGGCGCCCAACTGGGCCATCTGCCCAAATAGCTGCTCCCAGCGGCTGGACGAACGGGGCGTTCCTAAAAACTGG
>CAIUTH010000133.1 GCA_903902075.1 uncultured Alphaproteobacteria bacterium | reverse complement strand
CGTCTTCGGTGCCCTGCGCCATCGCGTCCATGGTCGAGCGGTAATGCACCGTTTCCTGCTTTTCGGTGAGTTCGGTTTCCGCTGGGCCCGGCACCATGATGCGCGCCATCAACACACCGGCCGGCAACGACATCAGCGATGCCACCAGCAGATGCCCCAGCGCACCGGGCAGCACATCCTTGAGGATGGTGGCGTAGAGCACGAACACCGTGCCGGCGATCACCGACAGGCCCACCGTCATCAGGATGAAAAGTTCGGTGCGCGCCATCCGCGCCAGATAGGGACGTATCACCAGCTGGCCTTCGATATTGCCCAGGAATACGGTCGCGGCCGCGCCCAGCCCAACCGCACCGCCCAGCCCCAGGCTGCGCTTCAGCACCACCGCCAGGCCGTGCACGATGGCGGGCAGGACACGCCAGTGCCACAGGATGGCGGACAAGGCGCTGATCACCATCACCAGCGGCAGGATGCCAAAGGCCAGGTTGATCATGTTGCCGGGACTGGTGACGGCGAACGGCGCCGGGCCGCCGCCCAGATAGCCGAAGATGAAGCTGGTGCCTGCGCCAGTGGCGGTGGACAGGGCAGTGACCACGCCGTTCAGCCGGAACAGTCCATCCCGCAGCATGGGCAGCTTGAGCAGCAGCAGCGCCACCACAGCCTGCAGCAACAGGGTGCCGATCACGATACGCCAGTTGAAGCCGCGCCGGTCCTCCGACAGGGCCCAGGCCAGCGCGATAATGGCGCAGATACCCAGCGCCGATTGCAGATGCGGCAACAAAAAGCCCCCCGCCAAAGTCCCGGCTTCACGCTACACGATTTTGGCGGTGGGTGAAGCCGCAGTGCCCATGACAGGCGCGCGCGCCGGGGATACTGTCACAATCGGGGATGGCAAACGTGACCGCGAAAACGGCCAGTTCGGGAAAGATCGCAGCATTGGCGGGCGCACGCGCCTTTCCACCGCTGGTGGTGGTGATGTTCCACTTCAGCGAAGGCCATCATTACTCCGGCTGGCGGCCGCTCGATTTCCTCGCCACCCGCGGTTACCTGTGGGTGGAGTTCTTCTTCGTCCTGTCCGGTTTCATCCTCACCCATGCCTATTGGCCGCGCCTGAACGACCTGCTGCGGCGCTCGGGCTATGTGTCGTTCCTGCGGGCGCGGCTGATCCGGCTGTATCCCCTGCACATGTTCATGCTGCTCCTGCTGCTGGCGATGGTGATCGGCTTGCGGGCGCTGGCCGCGCATGGCGGCTATTATTCAATTTTCGACGCCAAGTATCACCAGAATGTCAGCCCCGAAGGCTTCTTTCTCAGCCTGGCACTGGTCCATGCCTGGAACACCATGCGTACCCTGACCTGGAATGGCGTGTCCTGGTTCGTGAGCGTGGAATTCGCGCTGTGCCTGCTGTTTCCCGCCCTGCTCTGGCTGGCCGAAGGAAAGCTGTGGCGCGGCTTTGCCCTGATCGGCGCTGGGCTGGCGGGCCTGATCACGCTGCTGCTGACATCCCGGCACGGCCTGGACATCACGTTCCACAATGGCGTGCTGCGCGGCTTGTCGGATTTTTCCATCGGCGTGGGCATGGCGGTGCTGTTCCGCCGCATCAAGCCGCGCGACCGGCTGCCCGAATGGGGACATTCGATCCTGCAACTGCTCCTGCTGGGCCTGCTCGGCTACATCGTGATGAACACCGGCTGGTCGCACACCAGCATGGACATCTTCACCGTGTTGCCGCTGATGGTACTGGTCTTCGCCCTGGCCTTTGACCGCGGCCTGGTGGCGCGGGCCCTCCAGACCCGCCTGCCCCAACGGCTGGGCGAATGGTCCTATGCCATCTATCTGGGGCAGACCACCTGGCTGCTGTGCATCCGCTTCCTGGAGCAGCGCGTCTATCCGGCGCCGGGCGCCATCGTGCTGGGCATGCCCTTTTCCAGCCTGATCTGGTGGCTGGAGCCGTTGGCGCTGGTCATCACCTGCGTACTGTGGGGCGGCTTGCTGGCGGAATTCATCGAACTGCCGGCCGCGGCGCGGCTGCGCGAACGCTTCGGCCGCCGCCTTGACCCGCAAAGCATCCCAACGCCATCCTGAGCGTTCACGCAGCGTCGGCGAGAGCCGGAGCGACCATCAAATAAGCAGAACCGGGAGTATCGCCATGGCCATTTCCTTCAAGGACAGGGTCGTCATCGTCACTGGCGCCGGCGGGGGATTGGGCCGGGCGCACGCCCAGGCGTTGGCCAAACTGGGCGCGAAAGTCGTGATCAACGATTTGGGCGGCGCACTGGACGGCAGCGGCGGCAATTCCGCGGCAGCCGAGAAAGTGGTGGCCGAGATCACCGCCGCCGGCGGCGAGGCCATCGCCAATGGTGCCTCGGTCAGCGATGACGCCGGCGTGGCGCACCTGGTCAAGCAAACCATGGACAAATGGGGCCGCATCGATGTGCTGATCGCCAATGCCGGCATCCTGCGCGACAAGAGCTTCGGCAAGATGGAGCTGAAGGATTTCACCGCGGTGATGGACGTGCACCTTCTGGGCACGGTCAAGCCATGCAAGGCAGTGTGGGAGATCATGAAGGCGCAGGGCTATGGCCGCATCGTGGTCACCACCTCCTCCACCGGCCTGTACGGCAATTTCGGCCAGACCAATTACGGCGCCGCCAAGCTATCGCTGGTGGGCTTTATGAATTCGCTGAAGCTGGAAGGCGCCAAGGACAATATCAAGGTCAATGCCGTCTGCCCGGTGGCCGCCACCCGCATGACCGAAGCCCTGATGCCGCCGGCGGTGCTGGAAATGCTGAAACCGGAATTTGTTTCGCCCGCCGTCGTCTATCTGGCGTCGGAAGAGGCACCCACCGGCATGATT
>CAIUTH010000132.1 GCA_903902075.1 uncultured Alphaproteobacteria bacterium | reverse complement strand
GATAGATCAGGAAGGGATAGGCGATCCAGTGCAGCCCCACCAGGAACTGGCCGAAGAAGAAAGCCCAGCCTGCCGCTGCACCGCGCCGCACCGGCCTGGGGCCGGCATCGGCGCCATCCAGCAGCAGCACCAGCACGGCATAGCCCAGGAGTAACGCGGGAAAGAAATCCAGCGGCGCAAAACCGGTGGCCGAAACGGCGCCCGCCCCAAAGGCCAGCAGCAAACGCCGCCAGCCGCCGAGGCCACGCATCCAGTCGCCGGTTCGCGCCAGAACGTTCATTCCGTGGCGAGCGTCCTGGGCAGGGTGACGCGCAAGCGGCGCACCCGGCGCGGATCGGCATCCAGCACCTGGAATTCGGTGCCGTCGGGATGAGTCACGATTTCGCCGCGCAGCGGCACCCGTCCCAGCAGCGACATCACCAGCCCGCCCAGGCTGTCGATATCGCGCGCGATGCCCTCTTCGGCATCTTCCACCATAAGATCATGGCCGGTCTGGGCCTTGAAATCGTCCAGGTCCATGCGGGCATCGGCGATGAAACCGTCGCCATCGGGCTTGATGACGGCTGCGTCCTCATCATGCTCGTCGGCAATATCGCCCACGATCTCCTCGATGATATCCTCGATGGAAACCAGCCCGTCGGTGCCGCCATATTCATCGATCACCAGCGCCAGGTGCGTGTGCGAGGCCTGCATCTTGAGCAGCAGATCCAGCGTCCGCATGGATGGCGGTGCGAACAGGATGGGGCGCTTCAGGGAGGTAATCTTGGCGTTGGGCGGCAGGCAATAAGGACCGTCGGATTCCGATTCCAAAAGGCCCAGAACATCCTTCACATGGATCAGGCCGGTGGGATCGTCCAGGGTTTCGGCATAGACCGGCAGCCGCGAATGTTGCGCTTCTCGGAACGTCCGGAGCAGTTCGGCCAGGCCGATGGTTTCGTCCACCGCCACGATCTCGGCGCGCGGCACCATCACATCGCGCACTTTGAGTTCGCCGAAATTGAGCAGGTTGCCCAGCATCACCCGCTCCTGCGCGGACAGAGCGGGCGACTCGCGGTCGCTTTCCTCGATCACCTCCTCCAGGCTGACGCGCATGGCGGCGGCCTCGGCGTCCTGGCCGGTGATCTTCCGGATCAGGCGTTTCAGCGGGTGATCGCTCATTGCGGCATCGCGTAAGGATCGGCGATTCCCAGCCTGGCCAGGATCTTCACTTCCAGCGGCTCCATCACCTTGGCGTCCCTGGAACGTTTATGATCGTGGCCGGCCAGGTGCAGCACGCCATGCACCAGCAGGTGGGTGGCATGATCGGCGAAACGCTTGCCCGCCGCCTTGGCTTCCTTGGCGGTGACGCCGTGAGCGATCGCGATGTCGCCCGCATAGCCATCGCTGGATGGGAATGACAAGACATTGGTCGGCTTGTCCTTGCCGCGAAAGTCGCGGTTCAGGGCGCGCAGGGCCATGTCGCTGGTGAGCAGGATGGTGAAATCGCCCTTCAGCTTGCCCGCCTTGCGTGCCGCTTCGGCAGCGGTCTTCAACCGCGCCTGCAGCCCGCGATGGGTACGCCACTTGGGATCTTCGATGTGCAGGGTAATCCCGCTCATGATTTGCCGCTTCGAGTATAGGCGGCAACGATGCGGGCGACGAGGGGATGGCGCACCACGTCTTTTTCCCCGAATCGGGCGACGGCGACGCCTTCGACGCCTTCCAGGAAGGCCAGGGCTTCATTCAGCCCCTCGGCCCGGCCGCCCGGCAGGTCGCTTTGCGACGGATCGCCGGTGACGACCATGTGGCTGTCCTCGCCCAGCCGGGTCAGCGCCATTTTCATCTGCGCCTGGGTGGTGTTCTGGGCCTCGTCCAGGATGACAAAAGCGCGGGAAAGCGTGCGCCCGCGCATAAAGGCCAGCGGCGCCACTTCGATCACGCCCTGCTCCATCAGCCGGCCGGCGGCATCGCCCAGCACGTCAAACAGCGCGTCATAAAGCGGGCGCAGATAGGGATCGACCTTCTCTTTCAGGTCGCCAGGCAGAAAGCCCAGCCGCTCACCCGCTTCCAGCGCCGGGCGCGACAGGATCAGCCGATCCACGCGTTTTTCATGCAGCATATGGGCGGCAAACGCCGCCGCCAGATAGGTCTTGCCGGTGCCCGCCGGCCCGATGCCGAACACCAGCGGCTGCTGGCGCATCATGTCGAGATAGGCG
>CAIUTH010000131.1 GCA_903902075.1 uncultured Alphaproteobacteria bacterium | reverse complement strand
GTCTTTATTCCCTGCAGGCGATCAACGACCTGCCAGGCGCGCTGGTCCAGATCCGCTTCGCCCTGAAACCCGATGGGTTGTTCGTGGCGGCACTGCTGGGCGGCGGCACCCTGGGCGAACTGCGCGAAAGTTTTACCCATGCCGAAACCCAAACCCGCGGCGGCATCAGTCCCCGCGTCTCGCCCTTTGCCGATGTCCGCGATCTGGGCGGGCTGCTTCAGCGCGGCGGTTTTGCCCTGCCCGTCAGCGATGTCGAACGGCTGAATGTGCGCTACCGCGATTTCGCGGGCCTGGCGCGCGACCTGCGCGCCCACGGCCTGACCAATGTCTTGTCGCAGCGCAGCCGCAGTACCATGCGCCGCGACACGCTGGCGGCGCTGCTGGCGCATTACGCCCGGCATCATTCCGATGATGGCAAATTGCTGGCGCGGTTCGAGACGCTCTATCTCACCGGCTGGGCGCCGCATGACAGCCAGCAGAAACCGCTCAAGCCCGGCAGCGCCACTTCGCGGCTGGCGCAGGCGCTGGGCACCGACGAACGCCCCCTCAAGGGGTGACGGCGGCGAAGAAGGTGGACAGCTTGGTGCCGACCGCGGTCACGCCGGTCACGATCACGATGGAGATCAGGCTGGCGATCAGGGCGTATTCCATGGCGGTGGCGCCGCCGCACTGCTTCACAAGAGATCGCGCAGCATGGGAATAAGCGGCAAGTCTGCCGCGGGCATGGGAAAGTCCTTCATGTCGCGCGGGCGGACCCATTTCAATGCCGCATGATGCCTGGCCATGGGCGTACCGTCCCAGCGGCGGCAGATGTAGAGCGGCATCAAAAGGTGAAATGCGTCGTAGGTATGCGAAGCAAAGGTGAACGGCGCGAGACAGGCCTCCTTCACCGCGATGCCGAGTTCCTCGGCCAGCTCGCGGATCAGCGCTGCTTCCGGCGTTTCGCCGCTCTCGACCTTTCCCCCCGGAAATTCCCATAGCCCCGCCATGCTTTTGCCTTCGGGACGCTGTGCCATCAGCACGCGGCCGTCCGGATCCACCAATGCAACCGCAACGACAAGCACTACAGGTTGCGGCGTGTTCATCTTGGCGTCACAGGGCTAAGCTGGAGTTAAGCGGGATAGTTAGCACGGCTTAAGGGTTGTACGAAACTGTCCCGGATTTCGTTACGATTTTAATGAAACAGGAGAACAGCATGACGACATATGGCACGGCAAAATGGCGGGGCGGCCTCAAGGACGGCAAGGGCGCCATCACCACCAAGAGCGGGGCGTTGAGCGACTATCCTTACGGCTTTGCCAGCCGCTTTGAAGGCAAGCCCGGCACCAATCCCGAAGAACTGATCGGCGCGGCTCATGCCGGCTGCTTCACCATGGCCCTGTCCCTGATCCTGGGCGAAGCGGGCTTCACCGCCGAGGAGATGAATACCAAGGCCGAGATCACGCTTGAGAAACAGGCGGACGGTTTCGCCATCACCAGGTCGCACCTGATCTTGCGCGCCAAGATTCCCGGCATCGAAGCCGCCACCTTCAAGGAACTGACCGGCAAGGCCGAAAAGGGCTGCCCGGTGTCCAAACTGCTGAAGGCGGAAATCTCGCTCGATGCCGAGCTGGTCTAGGCGAAGCGGTCGGCAATGATCTTGCCGACCGACGCCACCACCGCGTCATCGGCCTTGGCAGTATAAGCCACGGCCAAGATCGGTTTGCGGTTCGGCGGGGTGATGATCGCCAGGTCGGCGATGAAGCCGTGGGCAGGATTGCGCCCCGTCTTGTCACCGACCATCCAGTCCGGCGGCAGGCCTGCCTTCAAGGTGGTCGCGCCGGTCGTGTTAGCATGCATCCAGCCCAACAGGCGCGTACGCGAAGGCGCCGACAGCGCCTCACCCAGCAAAAGCTTCTTCAGGTTTCCCAGCATCGCCGCCGGCGTGGCAGTGTTGCGCACCGGATCGGGGTCGTTGAGCTTGGGCTCATTGTCGTCCAGCCGCGAAACGGAATCGCCCATGCTGCGCCAGAATGCGGTCACCCCCGCTGGTCCACCCACCGTTTCCAGCAGCAGGTTGGCGGCGGTGTTGTCGCTGTAGATCACCGCCGCTTCGCACAGATCCACCACCGTCATGCCGGTGGCCTGATTTTTGGTGGTGGCGGGCGACACGCCCAGGGTCGGCGGCGGATAGTGGATGACGCGGTCCAGCTTTTCCCGGCCCGCTTCCGCGCGCGACAACACCAGTGCCGCCAGCGACAGCTTGAAGCTGCTGCACGGGATAAAGCGCGTATCGGCACGATGCGTGATCGTCCTGCCGCTGCCGCTGTCCCAGGCCGCCACGCCGATGCGCGCGCCGGTGCTGCGTTCCAGTGCCGCGATAGGGTCTTCGGCGGCCATGGCCGCGCCCGGCAACAACAGGAAGGCGGCGCCCAGAACCTCGCGTCGACAAATCATGTCAGGAACGGTAGCTGCCATTGATGTCGATATAGCCGTGCGTGAGATCACAGGTCCAAACCCGCGCCTTGCCGTCTCCCAGACCGATATCCACGGCGATCTGCACTTCGCGGCCCGACACCGCCTTGGTGGCGGTCGCTTCGTTGTACTTGGCGGCGCGCATGCCTTTTTCCGCGACGACATGACCGCCGAAGGAAATCTTCAGCTTGTCACGGTCGGCGGCCTCGCCGCTCTTGCCCACCGCCATCACGATGCGGCCCCAGTTGGCGTCATTGCCGGCCACGGCCGTCTTGACCAGCGGCGAATTGGCGATGGACAGACCGATGCGCTTGGCCGCCTTGTCGCTTTCCGCACTCGTGACGTCGATGCGCACCAGCTTCTGCGCGCCCTCGCCGTCCTTGACCACCTGCAGCGCCAGGTCCAGCAGCACCCCGTCCAGCGCCTTGCGGAATTCCTTCAGCTTGTTGTCGGATGCCTTGGCGATGGCGGTATGCTTGCCGCCCTTGCCCGTGGCGAACAGCATCAAGGTGTCGCTGGTCGAAGTGTCGCTGTCCACGGTGATGGAATTGAAGGACGGCCCCATGCCGGTGCTAAGGCATTCCTGCAGCACCGATGCCGGCAGGTTGGCGTCGGTAAAGACAAAGCTCAGCATGGTCGCCATGTCGGGCGCGATCATACCCGATCCCTTGGCGATGCCGTTGATGGTCACCTTCACGCCATCGATCATGGCGGTGGCGGTGGCGGCCTTGGGATATGTGTCGGTGGTCATGATGGCATCGGCCGCGGCGCGCCAGTTGCCGGCCGCGCCCTCGCCCACCAGCTTGCCCAGCACCTTGACGATCTTCTGTTCGGGCAGCGGCTCGCCGATCACCCCGGTGGAGGCCATGAACACTTCCGAAGACCGGCAGCGGGCGACGGCGGCGGCTTCCTCGGCGATGGCGCGCACGCCATCCTGCCCGGCCTTGCCGGTAAAGGCGTTGGCATTGCCGCTGTTGACCACCAGCACCCGGGCTTCCCCGCCCTTGAGCTTGTCGCGGCACCACAGCACCGGCGCACTGGCGGTCCTGGAGGTGGTGAACACCCCGGCCACCTGGGTGCCGGGCGCCAGCAGGGCCAAAAGCACGTCAGTACGCTGGGCATAGCGGACCCCGGCGGCCGTC
>CAIUTH010000130.1 GCA_903902075.1 uncultured Alphaproteobacteria bacterium | reverse complement strand
TGTCCGTGCCGTGATCGGCCTGCATGTCCACGCCCAGCGCCGCTTCCAGTCCCGGCAGCGGCGTCAGCCGGTTGGTCCAGGTCACTTCATGGCGGCTGAACCGCGCCTTGTCGCCATTGGCGGGGATTCCCGTTGGCGTCTGGGCGCTGGGCGCCACGCCGGGCGAAACGGCATCCGAACTGCGATCATAAAATCCGTAATCCAGCGCCATGTTCCACCAGCCGGTGATCCCGTGCAGGGCGTGAGCGCCCAGCACGCCTTCCTGGATATCGCGATGATCCAGGCTGCGCAGTACCGACAGGCGCGGTCCGCCGCTGGAATCGGGAAAAGAGGTCGCCTTGCTGTCGCTGTAGCGGCCGGTGAAATGGATCGCGGTACCGGCGATCTGCGGCAGCGCCAGTGCGCCGTCCAGTGCGGTGCTTTTCAGGCTGCTGCCCTCTACCGGCATGCCATTGTCGGTATAGGACAGGCCGATATTGCCGGTGGCACCGCCAATCGGCCCGCCCACATGGCCTGCCGCCCGCACATAACCGAAGCTGCCGCCTTCGGCCTGCAGCCCGGCATCCAGCGTACCGTCGCCGCGCCGGCTGATGATGTTGATCACACCGCCCACCGCATCGGAGCCATAGACGGCCGAAGCGGGCCCGCGCACGAACTCGATCCGCTCGATGTCGTTCAGATCCAGGGTGGAAAAATCATAGGAGCCGCCGCGGGTGTTGGTGGAGTCGTTGGCCTTCACCCCGTCCAGCAGCACCAGAGTAAAGTTGGGCTTGGCACCGCGGGTGAACAGCGACACCACGCTGCCGCGCCCGCCGGACTGCTGCACGAACACGCCGGGCAGGTCGCGCAACAGGTCCACCACACTGGCCGGATCGCGCGCCCTGATGGCCGCGGCGTCCATGACCGAAACATTGCTGCCCGCATCCTGCATGGGCAGGCGCGTGGCGGTGACGATGACATGCTCGGATTGGGCCTGGGCCGCCAGCGGCCAAAGGCAAAGCGCGGCGATGGACGCGCCTGTCAGAAGTTTCATCACGCAACGAGCCGTTTTAAAGCGGCCGGGACGCTAGCCGTGCGCCCGGCGGAACGCAAACGGCATCATTGTGGCAAGTTGCAAGGCGCAGCATGCGCCGCAAGGCAAACGGCGTGACGCATCATGCGTCACTGAGGCAAGGCGAAGACGTACACCATGTTGCCGCCGCTGGGCTGGTCCAGGTCCGGCCGCACCTGGATGGGACCGTTGTTGAAGCCGCCGCCAGCCGCCACCGCGATATACTGCCGCCCGCCGACTTTATATGTGACGGTCGCGCCGAACACCTGGCTGCCCAGCCGCGTCTGCCACAAGACTGTGCCGTCCTTCTGGTCGAAGGCGCGCAGGTAGCGGTCCATGGACCCGTTGAACAGGATGCCGCCGGCCGTGGCCAGCACGGGCGAATAATTCGCCCCCGGCGTCTCCCAGCTCCACAGGGTCTGGCCCGTTTCCACTGAAATGGCATCCAGTCGCCCGATATTGGTCGCGCCATCAGCCAGCACCTGCGGCCCGATGGTGTTGTACTGGTCCTTGGGCTTGCTGGGGATGTTGTCGACCCGCACCTTATAGTCGGCGCACAGGTTCTGCAGCTGCACATACAGCACATTGTTCTGCGGGCTGTAGGCCGAGAACGGCCAGTCGCGCCCCCCGGCATGGGTCGGGCACTGGTGATAGGTCTTCTTGTAGTCGGTCATGAACATTTCGGGGTTTGGCGTCACCTTGCCCTTGTTGTCGATGTCCTTGACCAGGTTCTGGAACACGGTGGACTTGGCCCAGAGGAAGTCGCCCTTGGCGGCATCGAAGCTCCACACGATGGAGGTCTTGCACGGCACGCCGGTCAGGGTGCGGCGGCTGGGCGTGGCGGCCTTGCGGCTGATCGCCATCATGCCCTTCGCCTTGGGATCCGGCGCGACTTTTGTCGTAATGGGGAGCATCTCAAAGGTGCATTCCTGGTCGGCATTGTCCTGCGGAATGACCTGGTGCTTCCACACGATCTTTCCGGTCTTCGGCTCGATGGCGAAGCGGGTGTTGGTGCCTGCCAGGGTGGCGACGCCCTTGACGCCGCGCTGGGTGTCGGACGAGGGGCCGACGCCGCTGGAACCGTAAAAGGCCAGGTTCAGTTCGGGGTCATAAGTGATCGGTCCCCACACGCCGGTCATCCAGCGCTTGTCGAACGGCATGCCACCCCAGGTTTCGTCGCCGGGCTCACCAGGCTTGGGGATCAGCGTATTGCGCCACAATTCCTTGCCGGTCACCGCGTCGTTGCCGGTAACGTAGCAGCCTTGCGCCGCTTCCTGGCAACTGGCGCCGGCGATCACCACGCCGTCGACCACGATGGGGCCGGTGGTGTTGGTGATATAGAGATCACCGCCGCGATTGACCTCCCACAATTCCTTGCCGGTCCTGGCGTCCAGTGCCATCAGGAAATTGTCACGCGTGATGGTGTAGAGCTTGTCATCATACAAGAAGACGCTGCGCTTGCGCTGGCCCCAGAAATTGTTGTGCATCGCCGCCTCCGACGGCAGGGTGCGGCGGTATTGCCAGAGAAGATCGCCGGTCGCCGCATCGATGGCCTGGATCACGTCATTGGGATTTCCCAGGAACATCACGCCCTTGTAGATGATGGGCGTGGCCTCGTTGACTCCCGCTTCCATGGTGCGCGACCACACCAGTTGCAGGCCCTTCACATTGGTCTTGTTGATCTGGTCCAAGCCTGAGAAGCCATAGCCCTCGTAATTGCCCCGCATCATCAGCCAGTCATTGGGATCGGGCTTGCGCAGCACCGCGCCCGTCACCGGCACAAACTCTTTCAAGGGGTGGGGCGCGATGGTGACGCCCTTAATGGATTCCGGCGCCTGCGCCAGCGCCATGCAGCCGGAAGCCAAGAGCAATCCAAGTGTCAGCTTCTTGAAAGACATTCTCATCCCCTGTGTGCGCCATCGGC
>CAIUTH010000129.1 GCA_903902075.1 uncultured Alphaproteobacteria bacterium | reverse complement strand
GCCGGAGATGGCATAGGCGTCGAACTCGGTTTCCTGGCGGATCAGGCCCAGCACCAGCGCCGGGTCGGGCGCGGCGCCCGGGCCCGGATAGGAAGGCAGGGGGATCAGCGGATGGGTGAATGCGGGCATGGGCGCGCCGGCATAGCTGGCGGTCTTGGCCAGCCGCACTGCGATCTCCGGATAGCCCCATTCGACCAGCAGCAGCATCAGGCGTTTGAGATGCCGGGGCGAGGAATAGACTTCCACGTCGCGGTCGATGAAGGCGCGCAGGGAGGCGGCCTGGCCCAGATCCGCCAGCACCTTGATCTGCGGCATCAGCGAATCGGTTTCAAGCTCTGACGCCGCCGCAGCCTCTACAATCGTGTCGGTGAGGTGCAGGGTCGGGGTGGGATCGGTATGGGCCAGGGCGATCTGGCCATAGAAGCTCTCCGGATAGGCTGCTGCCTGCTTGTAATGCGTCAGCGCGCTGGCGGTGTCGCCCTGCGCCTCGTAAGCGCGACCCAGCCAATATTGGGCCCGTGACTTGCTGATGGGGCGGGCGACACCCGCATCCAGCTTCTGGAAATGGCTAAGGGCGGCGCCCGGATCTTTCAGGAAGCGCAGGGCGATGAAGCCCGCCAGGAACTGCTGCTCGGCGAACTGGTCGCCCGACGTGAAGCCGGCATGCTGCACCAGCGCCAGCGCTTCGCGCGGATCGCCGCCCGACAGGGCATCGCGGGCATGCAGGTTCAATTCGGCCCACCAGCGCCCGGCATGTTCGCGCACCATGGGCGCTGCGGGCACACGCAGCAGGATGGCGTGGGCTTCCTTGTCACGGCCGGCCATACGCAAGGCATGCGCCCAATCGAACAACAGGCTTGGGTCCGAGCTGTCAGCAACCTTGTCCAGCGCCGCCTGCGCCTTGGGCAGGCCCGTGCCCATCAGCGCGATGCGAGCATTGGCGATGTCGGCGGCTGGCCCCTCCATCCGCGCGGCCGCGCGCCTGGCGGCGGTGACCTCGCTGCGCCAGAGCAGATTGTCCACCCGGGCGCGGTCGCTTTCCGCCGTCAGCAGCGCGCCATCCTTTTGCACGATGGCCAGCTCAACGGCCGGATCAAAGCTGCCTTCGACCCATCCCTGCCGGATCAGCGCCCCTCCGCGGGTCTTTTCACCGGTTTCCACCAGGGCTTCGCCGAGCCGAATCTTGCCGATGGAGGAATTGGGCGTCTTGGCGCCGAACCAGGCGACCAGGGTGGCGGCGGGCATGTCGGGCGTGATGGCGGCTTCAGCGCGTGCCTGCAGGGTGCCGCGCAGTGGCCATGTGCCGGCGCTGTTGGAGGAAGTGGTGTCTTTGATCACCGCATCAATTTCAGCGAAGGTCGCGCCGCTGTTCTTGTCCAGGGCATAGCGCCATTCAAGCAGCCGCCGGGCGGTTACGTTCTGGCCCTGTGCCGCCAGGGCGCGCGCGCCCACCCAGTCGCCCTTCGACGCGGCCTCGAAGGCGCGAACGAACAGGTCATGCTCGGGTGCGGACAGGAACCGCAGCCGGCTGGGCCGCGTCCCCGAAACCCCGGCGCCGGCCGTGCTGCCGTCGGGGATGGGCTGCATCATCACCACATCGCCGCTGCGGCTGAGCCCGGATGGCAGGTTCTGGGCCAGCGCCGCGCCCCCGGCGATCAGTGCGGTGCAAAGCAGCGAGGTACGCAATAGGGACATGGTCATTATTTCAGGCTGCAGCTTGTTGAAAAGCGTGGATCGGCTTAGACGAAACACCGCCACCGGGGCCATAATGGGCCCTTAAAAGGCGGGCAACAATGTGACCGCCCGCAAAAAGAAATCGAGACGCTCCCATGACTGCTATCCGAGACCGCATCAAAGGCTCCCTGACAGCCCTGGTGACCCCGTTCAAGAACGGCAAGGTGGACGAGGACGCCTTCCGCGCCCTGGTGGACTGGCAGATCGCCGAGGGTACGCAGGGACTGGTTCCCTGCGGCACCACCGGCGAATCGCCGACCCTGAGTCATGAGGACCATGCCCGGGTGATCGAGATTTGCGTGGAGCAGGCCAGGGGGCGCGTACCGGTGATCGCCGGCGCCGGTTCCAATTCCACCGACGAGGCCATCATGCGCACCCGCCACGCCAGGGAGGTCGGATGCGACGCCGTCCTGCATGTGACGGGCTATTACAACAAGCCCAACCAGGAAGGTCAGTACCGCCACTTCATGGCCATCGCCGAGGCCGTGGACATTCCGGTCATCCTCTACAACATCCCCGGCCGCGCGGTGGTGGGGATCAATGTCGAGACCATGGCGCGCCTGTCCAGGCACAAGAACATCATCGGGGTGAAGGACGCGACCGCCGACCTGAACCGTCCCAGCCGCGAGCGGCTGGCCTGCGGCAAGGACTGGCTTTTGCTGTCGGGCGAGGACGGCACGGCGCTGGGCTACAACGCCCATGGCGGGGTGGGCTGCATCTCTGTGACGGCCAATGTGGCGCCGCGCCTGTGCGCGGAGTTCCAGGCAGCCTGCGCCAGCGGCGATTATGCCAAGGAGCGGGAATACCAGGACCGGCTGATGCCGCTGCATGACGCCATGTTCTGCGAGACCAATCCGGGGCCGGTGAAGTATGCGGTGTCGCTGCTGGGCAAGTGCGCCGAAGACATGCGCCTGCCCATGATCCCGCCGGAGGACGCCTCCCGGGCCCGGATCAAAAAGGCGATGCAGGACGTCGGCCTCATCAATTAGTGAGGCGCGACCACCGAAGGTGGACGAAATGGTCCAGCGGACCATTTCGGGCGCCGAGCGGTCGATAGCAACAGCGTATCGACGGCTTGGGCGAGCGGCCGAAGGCAGCTAGACTGTAGTATGGCCAAGAAAAAAGAAGACAGCTTCAAGATCATCGCCGACAACCGCAAGGCGCGTTACGCCTATGCGATCGACGAGACGTTTGAAGCCGGCATCATGCTGGTGGGTTCGGAGGTCAAGTCGTTGCGCAACGGCAAGACGACCATCGGGGAATCCTACGCCCACGCCAAGGATGGCGAGCTGTGGCTGGTGAACTGCTATATTCCCGAATACACCCAAGCCAGCCGATTCAACCATGAACCCAAGCGCACCCGCAAGCTGCTGGTGCATAAGCGCGAGGCGGCCAAATTTGCAGCGGCGATCCAGCGCGAGGGCATGACCCTCATTCCGCTGAAGCTGTATTTCAACGCCAAGGGCCGGGCCAAGATCGAACTGGGCGTGGCCAAGGGCAAGAAGCTGCACGACAAGCGCGAGACCGAGAAGCAGCGCGACTGGCAGCGCGACAAGGCGCGGTTGATGCGGGACAAAGGCTGATGAAACGTCTGGCGCTTGCCGTTCTGGTGCTCTGTTCCTGCGGCACTACCGTCCTCGCCGACGAACTGCCGTCAGACGCGCAGGCCTATATCGATCGCCGCAAGGCCTGCAATTACTGGCCGTCCGAACAGGCGTCGAGAAAGACGCAAAAGCTACGCCGGGCAGAAATCGACCGGCATGTCCGCGCGCTGAACTGCCCGACCCTGGACCGCGAAGAAGCCGTGCTGAATGCGCGCTATCGTGGCAAGCCGGACATGTTGGCGGCCATCGCCGACGCCCATGACGCGATGCCGGACTGATCAGCGGCTTGCCAGCGCCTTGGCCTTGCCCACCACATCTTCGAACATCGCCGTTGTCAGCCGTCCGGTGTTGGTGTTGTAGCGCGAGCAGTGATAGCTGCTGATCAGCTTGAACTTGCCGACATCGTAAGCGACGCCGTGCTTGAAGGGGTGGGCGCTGATTTTTGCACCCAGGGTCGTCAGCACGCTGTCATGGGCGATCTTGCCCAGCGCCAGGATCACTTTCACGTTCGGCAGCGTCTCCAGTTCAGAAATCAGGAACTGGCGGCAGGTTTTGACTTCCGATGGCTCGGGCTTGTTCTGCGGCGGTACGCAGCGCACCGAATTGGCGATGCGGCAATCCACCAGTTCTAGCGTGTCGTCGATGCGCTCGTCATAGATGCCTTTTGCCAGGCCGAACTTCAGCAAGGTGGCATAGAGCAGGTCGCCCGCCCAGTCGCCGGTGAACGGCCGCCCGGTGCGGTTGGCGCCCTGCAGCCCGGGCGCCAGCCCTGCAATGACGATACGCGCCGTCAGCGGGCCGAAGCTGGGCACCGGATCGTTGAACCAGTCCGGATATTTGACGCGGTTGGCGTGGCGAAAGGCATGAAGCCGCGGGCAGAGCGGGCAGTCGGGTGGTGGGCTGGCGGGAACGGGCATCCGCCCGAACTAACCGCTGCCCGCGCGTCTGTCTAGGCAGCGACGTAAGGCGCCGGGGCCTTGCCGCCTTCGCGGGCGATCTGGCTCTTCAGGTCTTCCAGCTCGATGAAATTGTCGGCCTGGCGGCGCAGTTCGTCCGCCACCATGGGCGGGGAGGTGCGGATGGTGGAGACCACGCTGACCCGGCGGCCCTTGCGCTGCACCGCCTCGACCAGGCGGCGGAAATCGCCGTCGCCGGAAAAGATCACCACATGGTCCACGCAGGCCGACATCTCCATCACGTCGATGGCCAGTTCGATGTCCATGTTGCCTTTGACCCGGCGGCGGCCCTGCGCGTCGGTGAACTCCTTCAGCGCCTTGGTCACCACCGAAAAGCCATTATAGTCCAGCCAGTCCACTAGGGGGCGCAGCGGCGAGAATTCCTGGTCCTCGGCCACCGCGGTGTAATAGAAGGCCCGCACCAGGGTGCCCTTGCGCGCGAAGAGTTCCAACAGCCGTTTATAGTCGATGTCGAATTGCAGCCCCTTGGCCGCGCCGTACAGGTTGGCGCCGTCGATGAACAATGCGATCTTCTCGGACGGGTAAAAAAGCATATGACCTCCAATACTGAAGGGCGGCGCATCCAATCTGCCGATGCGGGCCCGTGATCCTGATCGCGCTAGGCGCCAACTTGCACAGTCACGCCGGGCCGCCGGCGGCGACCCTTGAAGCCGCACAACTGCGGCTCGAAGCGTTGGGCGTGAAAATCCTCGCCCGTTCGTCCTTCTATGAAACGCCGTCCTGGCCCGATCCCGGCCAGCCCGCCTTCGTCAACGCGGTGGCTGTCGTCGAAACGACGCTCCAACCCGCTGAACTTCTGGCGCTTTTGCATGGTGTGGAAACTGCGTTCGGCCGGATGCGTTCCGCGCCCAATGCGCCGCGGACACTTGATATTGATTTGCTGGATCATGACGGGCGAGTCACGGCCGATGGTCTGACCCTGCCGCATCCCCGCATGATGGAACGCAGCTTTGTCCTGGCACCCCTGGCCGAGGTGGTGCCCGGCTGGCGGCACCCGGTTACCGGTGCGGGGGCCGGGGAACTCCTGGCCGGACTGCCAGACCGGGACGCCCCCAAAAAACTGGCCTAGCGGATACTTTTCTGATATTCCCGCCCCAACTCCTGATGGCCGCTCGCTTTTCGGGTCTCTAACCTATTGAACTTGAAGGATTCCCATGGCCCGCGTGACCGTCGAAGACTGCGTCGACAAGATCCCCAACCGCTTTGATCTGGTCCTGGCCGCGGGTTTCCGCGCCCGCCAGCTGTCGGGCGGCGCCGAGCCGATGCTGGAACGCGACCGTGACAAAAACCCGGTCGTGGCCCTGCGCGAAATCGCGGCCAAACTGATCAAGCCGGAAGATTCCAAGGAAGATTACATCCGCTCGCTCCAGAAGCATGCCGAAGTGGACGAGCCGGAAGAATCCCGCCCCGAGGCCGACGACCGCGAGGATCCCTCGCATCGCCAGGTTACCGAAGAAGAGCTGCTGCGCGCCCTGACGACCGAGGCCCAGCGCCGCGCCGAGCCGCAGCCTGAGCCCGAAGCCGATTATGAAGAGTAGCGGATAGGTCTTTTCGGCCTTTCCCTGTTTTTTCGGTTCCCGTTTAGGTTCTGATTCTGAGTTTATCTGCCTATATTTGGCGGATGAGCCCGCCAACCCCTGTCACGTCGGCCGAAAAGCCCGCCAAACCTGCGCCCGCCGCTGTCCCTGCGGTGCCGCCCATGCGGGGCCGCCGCCGGCTGATGCGCCAGACCGAACTGGTCGAGCGGGTGCTGGCCTATGACCCCGATGCCGACGAGGCGCTGCTGAACAAGGCATACGTCTATGCCATGACGGCGCACGGCAAGCAGTTCCGCGCCTCGGGCGATCCCTATTTCGCCCATCCGCTGGAGGTGGCGGCCATTCTCACCGACCTCAAGCTCGACGTGCCCACCATCGTGACCGCGCTGCTGCACGACACGATCGAGGACACGCTGGTCACCTATGACGACATCAAGCAGAAATTCGGCGAGGAGATTGCCAACCTAGTGGACGGCGTCACCAAGCTGTCGCAGCTGGAAGTCTTTTCCGAACGCACAAAGCAGGCGGAAAATTTCCGCAAGCTGATGCTGGCCATCACCAGCGACATCCGCGTGCTGCTGGTCAAGCTGGCCGACCGTCTGCACAACATGCGCACGCTTGGCTATATCGACAAGCCGGACAAGCGCAGCCGCATCGCCCAGGAGACGGTGGACATCTATGCCCCGCTGGCGGGCCGCATCGGCATGCAGAATATGCGCGAGGAGCTGGAAGACCTGGCCTTTGCCGAGCTGGACGCCGAGGCGCGCAATTCCATTGTCACCCATTTCGCGCGCCTGGACATGGTGGGCGGCGACCGGGTGGGGCGCATCGCCGACCAGATCAAGCGCCGGCTGGCCGAGCAGGGCATGGAGGCCTGGGTCTATGGCCGGGGCAAGCGGCCCTTCTCGATCTGGCGCAAGCTGCAGACCAAGAAGCTGAGCTTCGAGCAACTGTCCGACATTTTCGGCTTCCGCGTCATCGTCGGCTCCACCGCCGACTGCTACCACGCGCTTGGCATCATCCATACTAGCTGGCAGATGGTGCCCGAGCGCTTCAAGGATTTCATCTCCACGCCAAAGCCCAACGGCTATCGCTCCATCCACACCACCGTGATCGGCCCGGAAAAGCAGCGGGTGGAAATCCAGATACGCACCCAGGACATGCACGACATTGCCGAGCGCGGCGTCGCCGCCCATTGGCGCTACCGCGAGCATGTGCCCGACAAGGGGTTGCCCGACAGCGCCACCTTCGGCTGGCTGCGCGACATGGTGGACCTGCTGGAACGCGGCGACACCGCCGAAGAGGCGCTGGAACATTCCAAGCTGGCGCTCTACCAGGACCAGGTTTTCTGCTTCACGCCCAAGGGATCGCTGATCTCGCTGCCGCGCGGCGCCACGCCGATCGATTTCGCCTATGCGGTGCATACGGACCTCGGCAACAGTGCGGTTGGCGCCAAGATCAACGGCAACCATGTCGCCCTGCACACGCCCCTGAAGAATGGCGACCAGGTGGAAATCATCACCACCAAGGATTCCTCGCCCTCGCCGATGTGGGAACAGTTTGTGGTGACGGGCCGGGCCCGCGCGGAGATCCGCCGCTTCCTGCGCCATGCCCAGCGCGACGAGCATGTCCGCTTCGGCCGCAAGATCCTGGAAAAGACCTTCGCGGACGAGGGGCGCGAACTCACCGACAAGGGCATCGAAGGCATTGCGAAGAAGCTGCGCCTGGCCAAGGCGGAGGATGTCTTTGCTGATGTCGGGCGCGGTGCGCTGCGCGGCCACGAAGTGCTGCAGGCGGTGTTCCCCGAACTGAAGCGCGCCGGCAAGGTGTCCAAGAAGTCCGCGTCGGGCGATGTGATGCCCATATCCATCCGCGGGTTGACCGAGGGCATCTCCTACACGCTGGGCCAATGCTGCCATCCCTTGCCGGGTGATCGCATCGTGGGCATCAACACGCCGGGTGAGGGTCTGGTCATCCACACGATCGACTGCGCCGAACTGGACAAGGCCCATGACATGAATGACTGGCTGGACGTGGGCTGGGGCACAGGCGCCTCGGAGATGGGCCTGTCGGTGGCGCGTATCCTGGTGCGGGTGAAGAATGCGCCCGGCAGCCTCGCCACCGCCATGGCCGCCATCGCCGCCAATGGCGGCAACATTTTCAACATGAAGGTCACCGCCCGCAATCCGCTGTTCTTCGAATTCATCGTGGATGTGGAAGTGCGCGACGTGGCGCATTTGCAGAACATCCTGGGCGCGCTACGGGTGTCGGACGCGGTCGAATCGGTTGATCGCGTGCGTGAGGCTGAAGGAGCAGTGCATTGAACGTCGAGCAGGTCCTGAACGAATTCAAGAAGTCCGGCGCGTTGCTGGAAGGCCATTTCATCCTGTCGTCGGGCCTGCATTCCGACAAGTTCCTGCAGAAGGCGCTGGTGTTCCAGGATGCCAGGCGCACCGCCAAGCTGTGCAAGGCGCTGGCTGCGAAGGTGAAGAAGGAAGTCGCGGATGAGATCACCGCCATCGTCTCGCCGGCGGTCGGCGGCATCGTGCCGGGCTATGAGATGGGCCGCCAGATGGGCCTGCCGGCCATGTATGTCGAGCGCGTCGACGGCGAGTTCCAGCTGCGCCGCAACTTCACCCTGAAGAAGGGCCAGAAGGTATTGATGGTGGAAGACATCATCTCTACCGGCGTGTCGAGCCGCGAATGCATCGCTGCCATCAAGAAGACCGGCGCCAAGGTTGTGGCCGCCTGCTGCCTGATAGACCGTTCCGGCGGCAAGGCCAAGGTTGGCGTGCCGCTGATCGCGCTGGCCGAATGGAAAGTGCAGGCCTGGCCCGCCGACAAGCTGCCGCCGCATCTGCGCAACAAGCCGGCCGTGAAGCCCGGTTCCCGGGGCCTTGCGTGAGTGAGCCCGGCGCGACTGCCACACCGCTCAACGGTCTGGGGCGGGTCTGGGCATTCGCTGCGCTCGCGCTCGTCCTGGCGCCGGCATTTGCCTACGGGTTCGGAGTGGTTACCCAAATGGCCATCGTCGATGTCATTCCCTTCGTAGCTTTAGGGCTACTTGCTGTCAGCGGCTTGCTGGGTCTTTGGACGCGGGGCTACGGGCTGGCCGTCAAGGCCGGTGCGCTTGTGTGGATCGCTATCCTGTCCCTGGGCGCGCCCATCATGTTGCTGCTGGGTTTTTGTTACGTTGGGGCGCTGATGCATTTTCATGGGAGCTGCATGTGACCGGAACGCTGCGCCTGGGCGTCAACATCGATCACGTCGCCACGGTGCGGAACGCCCGCGGCGGCGACAATCCCGATCCGGTGCGTGCCGCCATCCTGGCGGCTGAAGCCGGCGCGGACGGCATCACCGCGCATCTGCGCGAAGACCGCCGTCACATTTCGGACGATGATATCGAACGGCTGACCAAAGCCCTGACCATCCCGCTCAACCTGGAAATGGCCGCCACTGACGAGATGGCGGCGATTGCCTTAAAGGCCAGGCCGCACGCCGCCTGCATCGTGCCGGAGAAGCGCGAGGAGCGCACCACCGAGGGCGGCATTGATGCCGCTGGTCAGCACAACCGCCTGGCGCCCATTGTCGGTGCGCTGGTCAAGGCGAATATCCGCGTCTCGATGTTCATCGAACCGTCCAAGGCGCAGCTGGATGCCAGCAAGGCGCTGGGCGCGCCGGTGGTGGAACTGCACACCGGCGCCTATGCGCATGGCGCCGAAGGCGAACTGGAGCGTATTCGCGCCGCCGCCGACTATGGCGCCAGCATCGGGCTGGAAGTGCATGCCGGTCACGGCCTGACCTTCGACAATGTGAAGCCCATCGCCGCTATCCCACAGATCAAGGAGCTCAACATCGGTCATTTCTTGATCGGGGAAGCGATCTATATCGGCCTCGAGGCATCAATCCGGCGGATGCGGGCCTTGATGGATGAAGCACGCGCATGATCCTCGGTCTCGGCAACGACCTGATCGATATCCGCCGCATCGAGAAGACCATTGCCGCCCATGGCGAGCGCTTCCTGAGCCGAATCTACACCGACATCGAGCGCGCCAAGTCCGACCG
>CAIUTH010000128.1 GCA_903902075.1 uncultured Alphaproteobacteria bacterium | reverse complement strand
GGCGTGACGTGCCACAACCCGCCCTTGGTGTCGTCTTCCAGCAGCCACACCGTGCCGTCCGGCGCGACCTGGACGTCGCGGATGCGGTGGCCGATGGCCCAGCGTTCGGCCGGCTTGGCGCTGGCGCCATCCACCGCGATGCGGTTCAGCGTCTGGGTGGCCATGCCGCCCAGCAGGATCGAGCCGTTCCATTGCGGGAAAGCGCTGCCCTTGTAGAAAGTGATGTTGCCCGGCGCGATGACCGGCGTCCAGTAGATCACCGGCTTGGCCAGATCAGGGCGGGTATCCGGGCTGGAGATCGGTACGCCGTTATAGTTGGTGGAATAGGAAACCAGTGGCCAGCCGTAATTCTTGCCCTTTTCGATCAGGTTCAGCTCATCGCCGCCCTTGGGGCCATGCTCCATTTCCCACAGCTTGCCATCGGGCGCGAAGGCCAAGCCATAGGGCGTGCGGTGACCGGTGGTCCACACTTCCGACGGCGTCATGTTCTTGCCGGGGAAAGTATAGGTATAGACCACCGGCGCGGTCTTGGCCGCTTCGGTATCAGACGGCGGGTTGATGATGCCCACGCTCTGCGCGCCGGTCTTGCCGACATAGGGATTGCCGGCGGCGGGCTTGCCGTCCAGCGTGAGGTGCAAAACTTTGCCCAAGGGCTGGTTGGGATCCTGGGCGGGAGTAAAGCGCTGGCGATCGCCGACGGTGAGGAACAGCGAATTGCCGTCGGGGGCGAAGGCAACGGCGGCGCCGAACTGGCCGCCGCGCCCGCGCGCGCCGTCGCGCCAGATCACCTGGAGGTCCTGCAGGCTGGCCGTTGCCGGTGTGGCGCTGTCATTCAGCACCAGCTTGGCCTTGGCCAGCGCCAGGCTGGAGCCGGAGATGCCGCCGATGGTGCCCGGCTCGGAATAGGTGAGATAGACGGTGTTGTCGGTCGCATAGTGCGGCGAGACATAGATGCCCAGCATGCCGCCCTGGCCGCCATACAGCGCGGCCGGATAGTTCAGCACCGGGCGCTTCAGGCCCTGCGGCGTGACCAGCCAGACGGGGCCGACTTTTTCGGTCACCAGCATGCGGCCATCGGGCAGGAAGGCCATCCGCCAGGGAAGATTGAAGGTGGTGACCGACGTCATGTTGAAGGGAAGCGACGCTTCCGGCTTCTGGTCGCCGTCATTGACCTGGGCTGCGGCAGCCGTCGAAGCCAGCGCCAGAGCCACAGCGAATTTCGAGAATTTCATTGGTCGTTCTCCCCTATGCGCGCGAATGCGCGCCCGATATGGGGCGTAGTTTTATAGGCGGAACCGGGGGGTGGCAACCGGCGGCCGCCACCCGTTTTGGCCGGTTTTGGCCCCCCGTTTTGGCCTCAGTTTCCGGGCGGCTGGTCCGTCTGGAAATAGTGGACCTGGCCTTCCTTGCTGCGCGGGGTGATCGCCATGCGGATGCTGCGGCCGGTATTGGGGCAGCTGGTGGCGCGGTGCCAGCGTTCCTCGTTGGCGTTCAGCAGATCGCCATACTGGCCATGCACCACGCCCTCGCCCGAGATCAGGGCGCAGACCTGGCCATACACGTTCAGCCAGACCTCCTGCATGTTCTCGTGGAAATGGCCCCAGCTGGTGTCGGGCGGCAGTGCCGTGATGTTGTTGCCGATGTTCAGGTTGGACGAGGTGTGGCCGTCATAGAGAAAGCGCTCGCCCTTGCGGTCGGAGGCGCCATATTCGTCGACATTGAAGAACGGCACGTTGAAGCTGTCATAGCCGCCGGTGGAAGTGATCTTGGACTTCAAGTACTTCCAGCCCTTGATGGGCGTGGGCGTTTCGGTTTCCGGATAGGACGGCGCCTGGTTGGCCGGCGTGGTGCGGTAGAAAACCACCGGTTCGCTGCCCACCGTTTCCAGGCAATAGGACAGGCGCGGCGCGACATTGAAGACCCAGCCCTTGGGCAGCACCTTGGGCTCCTGCCCGTCGATGGTGACTTTCAGCTGGCCGCTATAGACCCAGCCCCAGGCGCGGTCGTCGGCGTAGAAGATGCACTTGCTCTTGTCGCCCGGCGCCATCTGGACATAGCGGCCGTCGAAATCGCGGTTCAGCAGCACCTTCTGCTCCCAGCGCGCCTGGCCCTTGTGCATCTTCAGCACGTCGGCGATGTGCCAGATGGGACGGTTGATCTTGCCGTAAGGCGTTTCGGGGTCCTTCTGCGCCGCCCACACGGTGCGCTGGGGACCGCTCTCGCCGGCGGCCTGGGACCACCAGTTGGTGGGCGGCGTTTTGGAGACGTCCTGCGCCAGAGCGGGCGCGGCCACCAGCGCGAAAGCCAATGCCGCCAAGACCGGTGATTTCATGAAAGCCTCCCAGGATATTTTTTATGACGGTACGGCGGCCAACAGCCGACGACAAGCATCCTCTAGACGGTCAGGGGTGTCCAAATCCGCTATCCGGGCTGCTTCCCAAGACCGTCAACGTCACTATATAACCGCCGTCCGGATGCGGGTGTAGTTCAATGGTAGAACGGCAGCTTCCCAAGCTGCATACGTGGGTTCGATTCCCATCACCCGCTCCAGTGCCATTTGAAAGCAGCAGATCATGACCAATGAAGCGGAAGTCCTGGCCGCACTGGACAAGCCCTACGCGCTCTATGCGCTGCAGCAGCGGGTCGATCCCAGCAACAAAAGCACCGACGCCCTGCAGGACCTGTTGATGCGGATGCGAACAGCCGGAAAAGTGAAGTTCGATATCAAGACCGGCAAGTGGACAAAAGCCTGACCGGCGGCATTTTCCTTCTCAGGAGCGCACCATGTCCCACCACGAACTGCAGGTTTTCGATTCCACCACCATGCCGTGGGAGGAGCGTTTCGTGCCCCAGCTGGGCAAGGCGCTGTTCGCCAAGGCCTTCCTGGAAGATCCCGATACCGGCGTCACGGTGCGGATGGTGAAATACCCCGCCGGCTTCATGAACGCCTGGCACACCCATCC